>CAXTDG010000360.1:0-5470 GCA_964242675.1 uncultured Chitinophagaceae bacterium | reverse complement strand
CCTGGCGCTAACGGAGAAAGCAGGCAAGGAACTCCCTATGCCTACCGGCTTTGATAATTTTTCCGATTCGGCGCACCACAACTTTATGAATCTGCCTGCTGAGGTATTACAAAACCGAAAGCTGCTTAAATTAGTAATGGAACAATATGGTTTTATAGCCTTGCCAACAGAGTGGTGGCACTACAGCTTACCCAATCCTAAGCGGTACGACTTACTGAATATAGATTTTGTGGAGATGAAGAAAGTGGTAACCAGATAAACCTATAAGGTCTTTTTCGAAGTTTAAAATTGTTTGACTATCAAAAAAGACCTTATAGGTTTTTACGCCGCCACTACCCTCTACCCTTCCAAATTACTTCCGGCACTTGTAGTAAATGGCCGAGGTAACGAGCTACGACAAACAGGTAATCACTCAACCGGTTGAGGTATTTGATGATTAAAGGTTCTACCGGGAAACCATCCTCCTGCATGGCTACACACAAGCGTTCGGCACGGCGGCAAACACAGCGGCAAACATGGGCTTGCGAAATACTTATATGGCCACCTGGCAAAATGAAATGTTTCATTTCGGGCAGTTCCAAATTCATTCGGTCTATTTCAGCTTCCAATGCCTCTACATCGCTTTCATGCAGATCGGGAATTTCCATTTTGGTTCCTGCTGCGGGGTCAACCGCCAGCGATGAACCGATTACGAACAGCCAATCCTGTATTGTCTTTATTTCGCTTTTGGTGGTAGCATCAGTTGTAAAATCAATCAGTAGTCCTAAATGGCTGTTCAATTCGTCAACCGTTCCATAGGTTTCAATGCGAATATGGCTTTTCGGAACTTTGGTACCACCAATTAAAGAGGTGCTGCCGGCATCACCGGTTTTGGTGTAAATTTTTGTAGACATAAACAAATTGTATACGTAAGTAGTAACCCGAAAATTATAAGGTAAAAATTTCTTTGATTGCACGCCAAAGGCTAGGGTACTCCATATCGAGCCCTACCTGATTGATAGTAAAATAGCTGGCGTACACATCAGCAACAAACAGGATAAACAGAGCAACTATTGTCAGTAATTTATTAACCCATCCCTTTCCAAACACGGCAAGTAAGTGAAAGGAAATGATAGCATATTGTATCCATACAATGACTGACTCAATAAAAATATGGTGCTTTATAAATGCAAACCGGAATAGCGAAAAAACGATAGCTATTACGTTGGTAAAGCCAATACAATACAGCCAGAACACAATTACCTGTGCCAGATTGTACCGCCTGAAAAAGAAGCCCCATGTAAGCAACACCTGAACCGGTAGCAGCACCAAAGCTTTAAACTTGGCAGCCTGCTGGTAGTAGCGGCCCATTTCGTTATTTGTATGGTAGCGGTAATCCTCAAAATCGAATACCCACTTGTTGATGATTAACAACAACCCAAAACTGAGCAGGAAGAAAACAATGGGGCTAAAATATTTTTTACGGGCACCGGCAAAATAGGCTTCGTAAGTTGCCCGTGGCTGCAGGGCAAGGTCTTTCACCAGTTTCAGTACCCCCTTATCGGTATGGGTAATGCCATGCCATGCGTCATGTAACAGTCCATGCATATCCAGCCGCCCTACATGTGCATCCTGCCCGCAGTTCGAACAGTATTGTCCCCTAAAAACATGTTGGCAATTATTGCAGATATGCTCATTCATCAGGTGCAATTTATTGGCAAAACCCTATTGAATAAAAACAAAACAGCTCCGCAATGAAAATATGTTCTAATTGTGGCAACAGCTAAAGGCTGGTTGTAAAAGATTGTATTGCTCCCATAATTTCTCAGTTTTTCAATACGTGGCGTGCAAGAATAGCTGCATTATCAATTATCCATTTTCAATTGTAAATTCTTTCTTCTCTTTCCTTCTGTCGCTTTCAATTTCGCCATCCCGCAGGCGGATAATGCGGTGGGCATGTTCGGCAATATCTTCCTCATGCGTTACCAGTACAACGGTATTGCCACCAGCTTGTATAGCGCCAAACAAGTCCATAATTTCAACGGAAGTTTTGGAATCAAGATTACCGGTCGGTTCATCGGCAAGGATGATAGCGGGATCGTTTACCAAGGCACGGGCTATGGCAATACGTTGAATCTGGCCACCGCTTAGTTCATTGGGTTTGTGATGGCTACGGTTGCCAAGGCCCACTTTATCCAGCATGTCCAAGGCCTTCTCAAGTCGTAGCTTTTTGGAAATACCGGCGTAGATAAGTGGTAATGCTACATTTTCGGCGGCGGTAAGGCGGGGCAGCAGGTTGAACTGTTGAAATACAAAACCAATTTCCTTATTACGTACCAGCGCCAGGTCGTCGTCGGGCATGCGGCTTACATCTTTGTTGTTCAAAATATACCTGCCGCCAGTAGGCGAATCGAGGCAACCTAAGATATTCATCAGCGTACTTTTCCCGGAGCCGGAAGGGCCCATCAATGCTACGTATTCGTTTTTAAAAATATCCAGCGAAATGCCTTTTAGAACGGGCAGTTCCTGCGTACCGAGGAAATAGCTTTTTTGAATCTGATCGAGATGAATGATGCCCTGCATGAGGTAAAAGTAAAGAAGGTATCCAATAGATGTCAGAAATCAGTTGGCAGCCAACAGGGAATACAAATGTGAACTCTTATAAAAGCTACATAAGAAATTGGCACAACGGAAGAATACAAAAGAATTAAGAAATGCTTTAAGTCCTTTTTACTTCTTCAACACCTTAGGTACCAGGAAAAATTCATCTGTATGATGAGCGGCATTTTGCAGAGCTTCTTCCCTAGGTATAGAACCTTTCAATTCATCTTCCCGCAGCCGGTTCATTTCAAAACTCATGTGGCGTAAGGGTTCTATGCCAGTAGTGTCCAGTTCCTGTAGCTTTTCTACAAAACCAATCATTTTTTCCAAGTCTTGCCGAATGGCTTCTTTTTCCTCGCCATCGAACCGGAGGTAGCTTAGGTTGGCAAGATGGTCTATGAGTTCGTTGGTTACTTGCATTATCTAATAATTATAAATTCTTTGGAACACTCTAATTAGGAGGTAAGTTTTCAAGATCATTTAAATCTTTATTTCTACCAGCAGCTTTTTTTGCTGCAATTAGATGATTGTAGTTGATTAATTTAATCTGTAAGTCATCATCTTTATACCATACTGCCTGAGCAGCGCACTCATCAAAATCAAAATTTGCCATTTTTACCATAATATCTATGGCAACAGGCTGTCGACCGAAACGAAACACATCCCAATCTTTATGATTCAGAAAATTATGAAGCGTCATATCAAACATTGCCATTCGAAATGCCTCAAATTCAGCTACTAACTTTAGGTAATTCTCCTGTGTTCGCTTCACCCAAATATCCATATCACCTGTAGTACGTGGAAATCCGTGAACAATAACTGCATATCCACCAACTAATAGGTAGTCTACTTTATTTTCATTTAAAGCAGCAATGAAATCTCTGAAGTCAGGATTGAAAATGTTAGCCATTAATTAAGCACCTTGGTGTACAAATGGTTCTATTCATTGCTGGTGGATCATTCAGTGGAAAATTATAAGCAACACTGTTTAAGTAATTAGCAACTACTAGTCTTTCTTGCCAGGAAAGATTGGTGTAATCTGACATTTGCTTATCTGCTTCCTTCATTGTCATTGCCTGAAAGCTAGTTCTGTCTAACCGAAATTCATTGCTCATATAATAAATTTAGAAAGTAGAAATAAGTAGAAGGTCAATGCAGCCTTACTCACTAACCGCTACATGCGTTCCATCTTCCGTATGCACTTCATACACTTCGGCATCCACATCAAACTTTTCTTTATAAGCCTTCAAGGTGTCTTCCAAAAATTGATGAGATTGATCAGCTTTAATAATGTTGAGCGTACAGCCGCCAAAGCCACCGCCCATTAGCCGGGCACCAATTACGGCATCGCTTTCTTCGGCCCGTTCAGCCAGCCAGTCCAGTTCGGGAGTGCTTACTTCGTACAGTTTGCTAAGGCCATCATGGGTTAAAAACATTAATTGGCCGAAACTAACCAAATCATTTTCCTGTAGAATTTTTTTGGCCTGCTGCGTACGTTGAATTTCCTCTACTACATACTTGCAACGCATGTACACCTTGGGCCGCATTTTATCTTTCATTTCTTCAATATTTTCAGGGTCGGCATCTCGGAACGATTGAATGCCTTTTTCTTTTTTCAATATTTCCAGCCCCTCCTCACATTCCTGTCGGCGGGTATTGTATTCGCTGCTATCCAGCGAATGCGTCACCATGCAATTGATCAGCACCAGGTTGTAGCCATCCAGCTTCAGCGGAAACCATTCATGCTCTACCGTACGTGTATCAAGCAAAATAACGTGATCTTTTTTGCCATTAAGATTGGCATATTGATCCATAATTCCGCATTTTACACCAGGATAATCCCACTCGGCTTGCTGACCCAGCAGTGCTAAATCCCGACGGTTGTAGTCGGTTTTGAATAATTCGTTCAGGCCAAACGATACGCCACCTTCCAGCGCTGCCGAAGAAGATAAACCTGCACCTAGCGGCACATCACCCGCAAATACGCAGTCTATACCGCCAATCTCTTTACCAGCCTTTTTGTACTGGTTAATGACACTCAGCACATAATTTTTCCAGCTATCCTGCGGGCCTACATCTGCCAGCGCTACGCTAATGGATTCGCTGTAGTCGATGCTATGAAAATTGAAACGGTCGGTACCATTAGCTTTTATGGCGAAGTAGATGCCCTTATCAATAGCCGCAGGCAGTACAAATCCATCGTTATAGTCAATGTGTTCACCCAACATGTTGATGCGGCCGGGAGAATAAATCAGCAGGGGCTCGCCGCCATATTTGTTTTTGAATTCGGTCAGCACTTTTTGGGCAATCGTATGGTTCACTGGGCAATAATTTTAAACGTAGTAGAAAAAGTGCGGCTTTCGCCGGGCTGTAAATAAACAAGACCAATGTGATTATTGAAAGCATTTGGTGCTGCACTCAGGTTTTCAATAGCCAAGCTTTTACGATCAGGCGGCGTATAAAAATGTATAATCGGATAGGAAGGATCGGGCCAGGATTGCAGTTTCAATCCGTTGGCTGGATTGGTGAAAGAGCAAGCCGGGCCAGGCAATGGATGTTGTAAAATGAAACTATTATCCAATTGCGTATCGCCAATGGGTTCGTGGTGCTGAAACTTTTCATACGCCAGCACTTCGCCGGTGGGCACCAGGTCTTCATTAAATTCCAGCATCGAATCAGTCGCCATTTCCAAAGTGCATTCATCAATGGTAGCTCCCAAATTAAAATAGGGATGCCAGCCATCACTCATGGGTATTGTATCTTCATGCTGGTTCAGCACAATGGTATTTATGGTTAGGATATTATCGGGCAGCAGCAGATATTCTACCATCACCGTGTATTGAAAGGGGAAACCAGGATCGGTAGCCGGATAGCAAACTTCCAGTTGCAC
>CAXTDG010000359.1:0-5471 GCA_964242675.1 uncultured Chitinophagaceae bacterium | reverse complement strand
TCGTGGTACCCATTAGTGGTGCCAGCGGTGCTATTTATGCCAAAGGGCTACTGGATAAACTGCTACAAATCAGAGATCAATGGCAGGAATTAGCTGTTGTGATGACGGATAATGCCAAATATGTGTGGCAATATGAGCTTGGAAATGAAGATTATAAAAGTTACCCGGTTCAATTTTTCGACAAAAAAGATTTTACTGCCCCCTTTGCATCTGGTTCCGGGCGGTTTGGCACCATGATTATTGTACCCTGCAGCATGGGTACGCTAGGCCGTATTGCCAGCGGCATTTCCGACGATTTAATAACCCGTGCCGCAGATGTAGTGCTAAAGGAAAGAAGGAAGCTGATTTTAGCCCTGCGGGATACGCCTTACAACCTTATTCATATCCGCAATATGGAGCAGGTGGCACTGGCGGGTGGCATCATTTGCCCCTGCACGCCTTCCTACTATAGCCGCCCCACCACCATAGAAGAAGTAGCCGCTACCGTTGTTGACCGCATTCTGGATCTGGCTGGTTTGCAGATTGCCACCTATCGCTGGAACGAAAATGATGTAGAATGAAAACAGCTGGAGTACCAGAAATAAAGACAGAACTTAAAAACCTTAATGCAGCAGAGTTATTAGAAATATGCCTGCGGCTGGCCAGGGCTAAAAAAGAAAATAAGGAGTTGCTGAGTTACCTGCTATTCGATTCGTATGACGCAGACGGATACATTGGCCAGTTGAAAGCTGAAATAGACGAAGCTTTAAGTGCAACTAACCGGCACAACCTGTACATCCTGAAAAAGCAGCTACGCAAAGTGTTGAGCCTTGTAAATAAGCACCTAAAATTTATGGCTTCTAAAGCGGCTGAGGCCGAGGTGCTGCTACATTTTTGCCATAGCATACACTTGCATAGTATCCCTATCAAAAAAACAAATACACTAACCAATATTTACCAGGCACAGCTAAAAAAAATTAATGCTGCTATAGATACCCTGCATGAAGATTTGAAATACGATTTCAGCCGTCAGTTAGCTGGTTTGCAGTTGTAAAATGAATCTTGAATAATCTCTTCTTGCCTGTTGCTTTTTGCCCATTGTTTACCTGTATAGTTCCTGGCAGTTGCTGCACCAAAAGCTACTACGTTGTAGCTCCCCGGTAAATTCTTTACGAAGCAGTGAGTGACATTCCGGGCAGTACTTACGCTGGTGCACACAATACTTCTTTCTTAAAACACCTTCTTTTCGCCAGCGGTAAAAATCATAGCTGTAGGTACATGCTTCCTCAATCATAGCATCCAGTTTTTTTGCTGGCAGGTCTCCTATTAAACTTTGC
Source organism: uncultured Chitinophagaceae bacterium (assembly GCA_964242675.1). Classification (GTDB taxonomy): domain Bacteria; phylum Bacteroidota; class Bacteroidia; order Chitinophagales; family Chitinophagaceae; genus JAZKFT01. The sequence continues at coordinate 4,155 of CAXTDG010000359.1, read as the reverse complement.
GGCTGCACTTTTATACGAAATAAGGCTTCGTTTTTAATAACGTTTCCTACCCCGGCAAATATTTCCTGATCCATCAAGGCATCGCACACCTGCATATCAGCATGCTGTTTCAATTTTTTCTTCGCATTGGCGGGGTTCCAGGTTTCGTCCATAATGTCTGTACTAAAATCGTACAGTTGGCTCATATCGGTTTCAGGCAGCAGCTTTACCGCACAGTTGTAATTATTCCATTCTTTGCCATTGCTAAAAAGCAGCCCCAGCTTAGGTATTTTATCAGGGTGGCGGCTATCGAGGTAGTAATTTCCAAACATCAGGTAGTGGATGCGGATAGTGCAATCGTCCAGCACCATTAAGAAATGTTTGCCACAGCTTTGCAACTTGTTCAGTCGCTGGCCGGTAATAGATGCCTTATCCATTTTGCTATCGCCCCAGGCATCGGTAATTTTCTGCCCAATAAAAGCATTGGCTTCTTCTTTTAATAGCGTAAGTGCCGGGCCTTCCATATTATTTTTAAGAGGTAAACAACCCGATAGAGCGAAGGTTGATCCTTAAATGGTGTTGATTGGCTATCGGCATTGAATAGTTTAGAAGCCTAATTGTATTTAGCCACCGTAGATTAAGCAAAATGCTTTACATCCGGCATATAATTTGACCAGAAGGCGCCTACACTTTAGCAAGCACTGCCTAAATGTAATGGCCAAATCCAATTACATTCGTTTTCATAAATTATAAAAAATAAAAGTAACCATGCCTAATAGCGGAACAGAAACTGCGAAAGCAAAAAAAATATTGATTGTAGAAGATGAAGGTGATATGTGCCTGCTGATGAATATCATTCTTAACGGTAAAGAAACGCAACTAGACCATGTAAAAAACCTTGCTGAGGCTGAGGCTTATTTACAAAATGAACAGCCAGCAGTTGTGCTTTTAGACAATCAGCTACCAGATGGCTTTGGGGTAGACTACATTCCAAAGCTGAAGAAAAACTACCCCAACGTAAAAATCATTATGGTATCTGGCTTCGATGGAGCTGCAAAAGATGTAGCGCTGGACAATGGTGCAGATACCTACATTCAAAAGCCTTTCACCAGGGAGCAGCTTTCGCAGTCTGTAAAGTCGTTGCTGAATTAGTTTAACTCTATGTTTTTTTATAAACTAAAAAGCCGGTAACACATGTGTTACCGGCTTTTTTATGGTTTGTATTTCCATATTATTGTTTAGTAAAGCGCTGTGTGGTGCTTTCTCCTTTGGCGCTAATTATTTTCAGTAAATAATTACCGGCAGACAGAGCCGATGTGTTTACCTGTAAAACATTATCACCTATGCTGATTTGCCGAGTTTGCGTACTTAAAATTTTACCAGAGAAATCAGCAATGTTTATAGTAACAACTTCCTGCTCAGCACTTGCCACTATTACATTCATGCTATTTTTTACCGGGTTAGGATAAATAGTACTTACCGTAAGCGTACTTACCGGCAGCCCTTTAATCAGTACTATATGGGATGTAGTTGATTTACTATCCTTATCAATTTGTTTCAACCGATAGTAACCGTTTCCTGTTAGTGGCTTTTCATCGCTGTAAGTGTAAGTTAGTGTTGAGCTACTATTACCTGCAACAGCTTTAGAGGCAACAAAATTCAGCTTGCTGAAATTGATACCATCCGCACTACGCTGTAATTCAAAACCAGTATTGTTCTGTTCGGTAGCGGTAGTCCAGCTTAAAAGATTGGTTTTGCCATTTCTATATCCTGTAAAGCTGTTAAGAGTGATAGGCAGTGGTCCAGATGTAGTCGTTCCAAATACCTGAATATAAAAAGTAGCTTGAGCAGTAGAAAAATAGGTAGCATATCTTTTTACAGTTGAATCCGCATTGTATATCCAAATGTAATCATCGTTTAACCCACCAGTTGTAAGGCGAATACCATTATCCGCATTGGAATTCGATAAACCAATACCTATAAAAAAAGTGTTGTAGCCTGTATAAATTCTGCTTGTATCTACTTTCAGCTTAAAAAGTGTTGATATCGAGTCGCCTAAAGAAACTATTGTAGTTACTGCTGTAGCTCCATTAGCAGGTAAACTAACGTTACCAAGAAATACAGGGGGTATTTTGATAAGGTTATTATAGTATGTTGCTGTATCATCTGGCAGCGTATAGTATAGACTAACAGAAGTAGCAGGGGCATTAGCAAGGCGTCGGATACCCACTTTTAGCTTGGTTATACGGATAGTGTCTTTCCCTGCCAGGCTAGCGTTTGGAATTTGTATATCATCAAAGGCCACTTTGGGATTGTTAAGTTGAGTTAATCCTGGATTGAATCTAACACCTGATTCTGTTGTATTGGAATACAATGTTTGGGAAGTAACCTGCCCGTAAGCCAGAATACAGAAAGAAAAATAGAGTAAAAATCTCTTCATAAAAATGTTTTTAATGTTTACTCGAAAATATAGAATAGTACTTGGCTTCTTACAACACACAACTAAATAATTCTAATTTACTCTATCGTGGAGGCTATTGATATAGTAGTTATTTCAATTATTTTTACTTCAGTGGTATATCCCGTTTCAGCATCTCATCCCGGTTGGTCATTGCCCAAGCGGTGTAAAACACCAGCTTCACTCGTTTGGGCATCAGGTTAAAATTAATTTTGTGAGCTGTATCCGTTGGGCGGTGGTAATCTTTGTGTACACCATTGAAGTAAAAGATAACTGGTACCCCATTTTTAGCAAAATTGAAATGGTCGCTACGGTAGTAAAACCGGTTGCGGTCGTTAGGGTCGTTGAAGCGACGATCTAATTCCATACCAACATACTTTTTATTAATGCTATCCTGTATAGGGAACAGGTCGGAGCTTAATTTGTCTTCACCAATAGTGTATACATAGTTCAGCGAATCACCTTTATAGCCTGGATCTATGCGGCCTACCATATCTACATTCAAATCAACCGAAGTTTTACTAAGTGGAAACAGGTGATGATCGGCATAATACTCACTTCCCCACAAGCCTTCTTCTTCGCCGGATACCGTCATAAAAACCATAGTGCGGCGAGGGCCATTGCCCGCTTTTTTTGCTTCAGCAAAAGCAGTTGCTATTTGCAACACACTGGTGGTACCACTTCCATCATCATCTGCGCCGTAGTAAATAATGCTGTCCCGTTTTCCTAAATGATCGTAGTGGCCAGTTACAAAAACGTACTCATCTTTTTTATCGGTACCAGGCAGTATGCCTATTACATCGCTGCTGGCAAGTGGTATACTGTTTTTTTCTTCGGTAAATAAAAAAGCAGCTGGGTAAACGCCCCGGATAGTCGTTTTCAATTTCGTAAAATCTTCCAGTGGCTGCCCCAAAATAGCGGAAGCAAGTGCTGGTGTTATGTAAATGGTCGGGGCTACAGCATCCCGTTTTTCTACATACATGTTTCCCTTGCGGGTTGCCAATGCAGCAGCAGGCAGGCGTTTGCTCACTATCAAAATACCTTTTACGCCTCTTGCTCTCAAGCTTGGTATTTTTCTGGCAGCCAGCAACCGGTTGTATGGGCTGTCGGCGGCAGGTCGTCCGTCGAGGCTGGCTGGTGTACCGTCAATTACCATTACCCATTTGTCTTTTACATCCAGCCCGTCCAAGTTCGTATTAGTGCTATCGGCAAGGCCAAAAGAGGCAAATACAATGCTGTTGGCATACCAAAAGCCACCGCCAATAGACGAGGCGGGCAGCGCAAAATCTTTGTTTAGCTGAAAGTTGCTGCCATTAATGTCAAGCATTGCTCCTTCCAGCGTATCTTGGTATACCGGATAGGTAAGTTGATACCCGTTAGCAGTGCCGGGCTGCAATCCAATTTTTTTGAAGTAAGTTTCTATATAAGCGGCGGCCTTCTTCTGCCCTGGTGTTGCTGTTTCCCGGCCTTCCATTCCGGCTCCGGCAATTACACTTAGTTTTTCTTTAAGGGCTACCGGAGTAATGGTGGCTGCATATTTAGCCGTCACATCCGTTTGCGCAGCAGCCGAAAGCGATACAAATAAAAACGCTGATAACAATTTTTTCATTGGCCGAAAAGTAAGGTAAAATGAAATTTCACCAGTTAATATCAGCAATTACTACCAAAGAATAGCCATTCGTCAAACTTGTAACAGGTTTTGGCTTTTAGTTATTAGT
>CAXTDG010000358.1:0-5474 GCA_964242675.1 uncultured Chitinophagaceae bacterium | reverse complement strand
TGTCCTGCACGCGTCAAGGAATTTGATTTTGCTTTTGAAGAGCTGGAAATAAAGAGCCGTGGGTCAAAAGGAAATCAATTAAGCAAGTATCCGGTTAAGCAGATAAAGTTTAAAGAGGCGGGCCGCAGTACGCTAGCTGGTCGCAAGCTGTGGTACGATGAACAGTTCGGTCGCCTGAGCATCGAGGAAAGAAGCATATATCTGGGAATGTTTGATGGCGATGATTCCATTATCACATTTTACAAAAACGGTACTTACGAAATTACCGGGCAGGAACTGACGCAGCGTTTTGACACAGATGGTATCGTTGCCATTGAGCGGTACGATCCTGAAAAAATTGTAACGGCCGTGTATTATGACCACGATAAATTACAGTACAACATTAAACGCTTCCGCATCGAAAACACCAATTTCAATACGGCCTACACCATCATTAGGGAAGGTGCCGAAAACTACCTGGAACTGGTGACGACTGATCAGAACCCGGTCATTAAACTCACCACCGGTAAAAAGCCTGATGCGAAGGAGCAACTGATGAAAGTAAATCAGTTTGTTGATGTAACCGGATGGCGTACCATTGGTACCCGTTTGGTAGATAAGAAAAACGTAAAAATGGAATGGATAGTGAAAGAGAAAAAAACAGAAGATGATGGACAAACACAATTGTTCTAAATAAAGAAAGCGAAGTCGAAAGGCTTCGTTTTTTTTATTTGCCTTTGCCGCCTAATCTGGACATGCTTTCTTTAATTCTGCCACTCGTTTCGATTGTATCAAACTGTTGTTATTTTCCGGTTGGTTTATCCTTATGCACCCTATCATTTATCAAGAGCAGTTTTCCGTACAGCCCAACAATTATTATCATCGTATTATTAGCCTGGTGCCTTCGCAAACCGAGCTGTTATCCGGTTTTGGTATCGAAGAAAGAGTGGTCGGTATTACCCAATATTGTGTGCATCCGCAAAGTTGGCTGCAAACAAAAGCAATTATTGGCGGCACCAAAAAGCTGGATATAGATACAATCAAAACACTGCAGCCCGATCTTATTATTGCCAATAAGGAAGAGAATGTAAAAGAGCAGGTAGAAGCTCTGGCGGCGTTTTGCCCGGTATATGTAAGCCAGGTAAATGACCTGCACTCAGCTTTGGAAATGATATTACAGGTAGGGCTTTTGGTGAATGCTAAGCTACAGGCAGAAGCATTGGTACACCAGATAGTACTTGACTTTGATGACCTGGAGACTCATTTATCAAAAATGAATTTGCCAGTAGCTTATCTTATCTGGCGAAAGCCGTACATGGCTGCTGGCGGAGATACTTTTATTAGTAGTATGCTTCAAAAATGTGGTTTCCGGAATGTATTTGCAGCGGAGCAGCGTTACCCAACTGTTACCATAGAAATGCTGCAAACTACCAGCCCAAATGTGCTGCTGCTTTCTTCGGAACCGTATCCATTTCAGCAAAAGCATGTAGCGGAATTACAAGCCCATCTTCCCAATACCAAAATACTACTGGTAGATGGAGAAATGTTTAGCTGGTATGGTAGCCGATTGTTGAAAGCCTGTCATTATTTTACAGAATTAGTAAAGCAATTAGAATAAACCTTTCAGGCTAACCAACACGACATTCATCAAAAAGTACAATCCAAAGTCCAAAACCCTACTTTTGCGGGTAGGCTAAAACTTACGTATGGTTTCTGCAACAATTACAGCTTTGTTTATTGACAGCAATACACAGTGTTTTAATAAACCTGTTGTAAGCGCTAAAAATATAGGTTGTGCAATGCTTATGTCAGGTTGTTATAATCTTAATAAGGCTATGCAACAGGCAGGTGCAGCAAGTTGTATGCTTGTAAATGAAGAATTTATTTAGGAAATAATAAAACACTGCCCCGCACCTGGCGGGGCAGTTTAGTATACATTAAAAAGAGTCTGATTGTCCTGATTTTGAAAAGACTACTTATTAAAAAAGGTAGACAAGGGGTGGAGGTAAAATAAAATACACATGGCCGATACCGAAAAAAATATGGACGAATTTGAAAGAAACCTTTCGGGAGATGATGCAATGACACAAGACATGGAAAGAGGCGATATAAGAGGCTGGTTCAAGCGCAAAAACAAAGGCATTCTTACTTCTACTGCCGAAAAGCGGGATACCCCGGACGGCCTTTGGGTAAAATGCCCGAATTGTAAATACACCTGCACGGTACTCGACCTGCGGGAAAACCTGTATGTATGCCCCAAATGCGAATATCACCATCGCATTGGCAGCGAAGAGTATTTTGATATACTGTTCGATGACCAGGTGTACGAAGAGATGTTTGCCAATATCCGTTCAAAAGATTTTTTGGGCTTTACCGACCTAAAACCCTACGGTAAGCGGCTGGAAGAAACATATGCCAAAACCGGCTTGCACGATTCTATAAGCGTGGGGGCAGGCAAAGTAGGTGGCCACAATTTAGTGATAGCCTGTATGGATTTTGAATTTATTGGTGGCAGCCTCGGTAGCGTAATGGGCGAAAAAATAGCCCGTGCCGCCGACTACTGCCTAGAGCACAAAATGCCTTTTATGATCATCAATAAAAGTGGCGGTGCCCGTATGATGGAAAGTGCTTTTAGCCTGATGCAACTGGCCAAAACCAGCGGCAAGCTCAGCCAGTTGAGCGATGCAAAAATCCCCTACATCAGCCTTTGTACCGACCCAACTTTCGGTGGTACCACAGCTTCTTTTGCTATGCTGGGCGACATCATTATGGCCGAACCAGATGCGCTGATTGGTTTTGCTGGCCCACGGGTAGTAAAGGAAACCATTAAAAAAGAACTACCTCCAGGGTTTCAAAAAAGTGAATTTTTGCTTGAGCATGGCTTTCTGGATTTTATCATCAACCGCAAAGAGCTAAAAGCCAGACTGAGCCAATTGCTGATGATGTTATCATAAGCATGTAAATCAAAAATATTGAGGCAAAGCATTTCCATTTTTACACTGGATGATGCTTTGCCTTTTTCTTTCAACATAAAAAGTAGTGGGCAGCCGACTATTTTACTTTCCTGGTTTTCGCATCCCGGGTAGCATTCTTTTTACATTTTCTTTTTGAGCCGGGCTATTATATATCTATTGAACTGTAGTGGCGATGGCACCGTTCAGGTTTGGTACTACTATTGAACTGCTACAGTTGCATTTTGCTAATACTTTGGCACAAGCCAGAAAATTTTACTTTCGCAGGCTCAAACACAATTGGCAACACAAACGAAAGGCTCACAAAATTCAGACACATGGAAATTAGTAACCGCTCCGCATATCACGACTATTACATTGAGCAGAAATATATAGCTGGCCTGGTATTAACTGGCACTGAAGTAAAATCACTTCGGGCAGGTAAGGCCAGCTTCAACGATGCATATTGCCTTTTCGACCATGGTGAACTATTTGTAAAAAGCCTGCACATTTCGGAGTATAAATTGGGCACCATCTACAACCACCTTCCTACGCAGGAACGCAAGCTGCTGTTGGAACGGAAGGAATTGCGTAAACTGGAAAACAAGATCAAGGAGAAGGGGTATACGCTTGTTCCGCTCAAAATTTTCTTTACCGATAAAGGGTGGGCCAAAATTGAAATTGGCTTAGGCAAAGGCAAACAGGAACACGATAAACGCAATACTATCCGTGACCGGGACAGCAAAAAGGAAATACAGCAGTTGATGAAAAAAGTAAGTAGGTAATCAGCACACGGCAGTCGGCAGCAAGAACCGTGTTTTTCAAAAATGCTTTTGCTTCTTTATACTTGCATAGCAAATAGTCGAAGATTGTAAGTGGTTCAGTTTTCAAAGGTTTTCCCTGTTGACTGCCAACTGCTTTCTGCCGACTAATTATAAAACCCTTTTGCTATGCCTACCGGTTACGATCCGCTTTTCCTTACTACCAAACTGGCGCTACCTAAACTTACTGCCGCTCAAAAAAGGCTGCAGGCACCGCTTATTGCCAGCCCCAAAGTGTATGAGTTGAAATACACCCATTTTTCAGTGGTCATGAATAAAGTGCGGCGTTTTGCATTTTTTGTAGCTACCAATATCGACGGCAGCCAATGGAAGGTTGCTATCAAAGAGCGAACAAGCTTCGTAAAGGATAAAGCGATTCTTGCTTCCCACCAGACAGGCCAGGAATTGTATGATCTATATAAAAGCAAAACCCAGCCCGATTTCGATCAGGGCCATATTGCTAAGTTTCAGGACCCACAATGGGGCGATAGTGCAACTGCTGCAATAGCTGCTACCGATACCATGAATTTTACAAATTGCCTGCCGCAGCACCATACCCTTAACCGGGGTGCCTGGAAGTGCCTGGAAGATTACATTGTAAAGCAATTCACCATCAACAACGGCGCTGATGGCTGTAAGATCACTGTGTTTGCCGGGCCGGTTTTGCAGAATACCGATCCTTTTTACATACAAAAAATTGAAGGACAACCTTTTCGTATACCGCTGCTATTTTGGAAAATAATTGTGTATCGCAACAAAAAGAAAAAGCTGAGTGCCGTAGCTTTTATGATGAGCCAGAATAGCATTCTTCGTAAGTACAACTTTGTAACAGATAGCTTTGAAGAAGGTGGCAATATTGTAGCTGCACGGGGTGGGGAAGTAGTAGAAACTATAGAAGAACCTGAGTACTTTGATGGATTTACCAGTGGAGAACCGTACCAAGTAAGTATAAATTTTATAGAGCAATTGACCGGGTTTAATTTTTCACTTGGTCATTACAATAAGCCCTACACGAAGCAGGAACCGAAAGAAATTATTTTCAAGAGAATAGAAGTGCCACCTGCGGCATTGGCCAACCAGGGCGAAGATATTGAACCAATAGATGTGCCTGTAGACTTTGAGTTTGAAGGCATTTCGCTGTAATTGCTGATTAGATAAGTATGTGATAGCATAACAGTTTGATAAATAGTTGTAAGGGGTTAATTGTTGTTAACGAAACACAAACGATTGCAAAGCGGTGATTAAGTTGCATTGACCCCTTATGAAAAAACTTCTACCACTGTTTTTTGCCTTATTGTTTACCCTACCTGCCGTTGCACAAAAACTAGGTAGCATTAAAGGCATTGTATATGAAGCCGACAAAAAAAGTCCGCTGATTGCAGCTACTGCTACCTTACTCAATGCTGCAGATTCATCGGATGCTGCCTATGCCATTACAGATAAAGACGGGGCTTTTGAAATAAAAAACCTGAAGGGTGGCAAATACATTTTAGGCATCAGTACTATTGGTTTTCGGGAAGATATTCGCAACATCAGTTTAGCCGATAGCAGTTCATCTGTAAACATTGGCTCGGTGTATTTACAGGCCGATACCAGTTCGCAACTGACCGTTATCATTAAAGCTCCGGCTATCATTATCAAAAAAGATACGGTAGAATTTAAAGCCAGCGCTTTTCCCACAAAGCAAAATGCTAACGTAGAAGACCTGCTAAAAAAGCTACCC
>CAXTDG010000357.1:0-5478 GCA_964242675.1 uncultured Chitinophagaceae bacterium | reverse complement strand
GCGTGTTTGTGCTACTACTGGCTTGTATCAACTTTATGAATTTAAGTACAGCTCAGTCAGAAAAAAGGGCCAGGGAAGTAGGTATCCGAAAAGCCATTGGTTCCTTACGGACGCAACTCATCTACCAATTCCTTAGTGAGTCGTTATTAATGGTTGCGATCGCCTTTATCATCGCCTTGCTGCTGGCACAACTAGCGCTTCCTTTCTTTAATCAGGTAGCTAATAAAAGCATAGTTATTCCCTGGAGCCAGCCACTATTTTGGGTACTGTTTCTGGGGTTCACTTTTATTACCGGTTTATTAGCAGGTAGCTATCCGGCTTTTTACTTATCGTCGTTTCAACCTATTCAAGTATTAAAGGGAAAAATACAGGTAGGCCCACAGGCTGCCATTCCTCGTAAAGTGTTGGTGGTACTGCAGTTCAGCGTTTCCATTATCCTTATTATTGGTACGCTGATAGTACTGCAACAAATAAAATTTACCCGTAACCGCCCCATTGGGTATGACCGAAATGGATTGATTGCATTGCCCATGGCATCTACGAATATTCACCAGCATTTTGCTGCTGTTAAAGAAGAACTGAGGAATAGTGGCGCTGTGGTTGCAGTAGCACAATCAGAAAGTTCAACCACTTCCGGGTGGTCTACCAGTAGTGGGTTCAATTGGCAAGGGAAAGACCCTAACATGTCGGTTGATTTTTTAGCTATCAATGTATCAAATGACTATGGCAAAACAGTAGGCTGGCAATTTACCCAAGGCCGTGATTTTTCCCCTGCTTTTGCTTCTGATTCAACAGGGCTGGTGTTGAATGAAGCGGCATTGAAATTTATGAATTTAAAGAACCCGGTTGGTGAAACCATTACCTGGTTTGGTGAACGGTATCATATTATTGGAGTGGTAAAAGATATGGTGATGCAATCGCCTTATGAGCCGGTAAAACCTGCTGTTTTCGATTTGACAAAAACCCCTAGTGATTATGTGATTTTGAAAATAAATCCTGCTATGAATGTGGCCGATGCACTACAAAAGGTAGAAACAGTTTTCAAAAAGTTTAATCCCGAACAGCCTTTCGATTACCAGTTCGCCGATGCTGAATACGCCAAGAAATTTGGAGACGAAGAACGGGTGGGTAAACTAGCCGGGTTCTTTGCAGTGCTGGCTATCTTCATCAGTTGCCTGGGGTTGTTTGGCATGGCTTCTTTTGTGGCCACACTACGCACCAAGGAAATTGGCGTCCGCAAAGTATTGGGGGCTTCTCTGTTTCAATTATGGCATTTGCTTTCCAGGGAATTCATTGTATTGGTAATTGTTTCTTTCTTTATTGCTACCCCCATTGCTTATTTCTTTATGCGCCGATGGTTGCAAAACTATTCGTACCGCACCGCCATTCCTGTATGGATTTTTGTAGCAGCCTGTAGTGGTGCTTTGCTGATTACGCTACTAACGGTTAGTTATCAAACCATTAAAGCCGCACTTACTAATCCCATTAAAAGTTTGCGAACAGAATGACCGTTATCAGCTTTAGTCAGCTATCAGCTTTTTAGTAAAACTTAAATGTTAACCCACGTAATCCTAGTTCAAACAATGTTTAAAAATTACTTGAAGACTGCGTTTAGAAACTTATCAAAAAATAAGTTTTACACCTCCATAAATATCACTGGTTTAGCAGTTGGTCTTGCGACCGTTCTGCTAATATTGTTGTATGTAATAGATGAGTTGAGCTATGATAAGTACAATATAAACGCAGATAGAATTTACCGGGTAAACAACGAGGTAAAATTTAATGGAAATTATTTGGAACTTGCTCAGGCACCTGCACTAATGGGCTCCACAATGACGAGTGAAATGCCACAAGTAGAAAACTATACCCGTCTCTGCTGGCATGGTAGCATTTACATAAAAAAAGGCGATGTAGATATACAGGAAAATCGTGTTGGGTTTGCCGATTCAAGTCTGTTTGATGTGTTTACTTTACCAATTATCGAAGGCGATGCTAAAACAGCATTGAAAGATTACCACTCCTTAGTAATTACAGAAAAAATTGCTAAAAAATATTTTTATAGTACTGATGTTGTTGGTAAAAACATACTAATCAATGACACAGCCAATTATAAGATTACTGCAGTAATAAAAGATATTCCTAAACAGTCGCATTTCAACTTCGACTTCTTTGTGCCTATGATGGAGAAATCTGGCAGCAATGAAGATGACTGGCTCAGTCAAAACTGGAGTACTTATATTCTTTTGAAGAAAAACGCAGATGTAAAACAAGTACAAGCACAGTTAAATCCTTTGTTGAGTAAGCATGTAGGGCCGGAGTTACAAAGCATAATTAATCAAAGCCTTGAGGAGTTTAATAAAACAGGTGGCTATATTAGGGCAAGTCTTACGCCGGTAACATCCATTCATTTACACTCCAACAAAAGAGCAGAACTTGATGCAAACGGCAATGCTGAATATGTTTATATTTTTTTAGCCATTGCAATAATGATTTTATTGATTGCCTGTGTAAATTTCATGAACCTTTCAACGGCACGTCCATCCAACCGGGCAAAAGAAGTAGGCGTTAGAAAAGTACTAGGCTCAAGCAAAAAAAAACTGATACAGCAATTTCTAACCGAGTCTCTTTTAATCAGTTTTATTGCACTTGTTCTTGCCATTCTACTGGCCTGGCTGTTACTACCTTATTTTAATCAGCTTGCCGGAAAAGACTTGCATGCCTCCACATTGTTTCAACCAGCAATGTTGATTTCGCTTATTTCTCTTATGTTGATTGCAGGCTTGCTTGCAGGCAGCTATCCTGCGTTTTTTTTATCATCGTTTCAACCAATAGACGTACTAAAGGGCAAGCTGGCTAGTGGTTTCAAAAGGTCATGGCTGCGAAACTCACTGGTTATTTTTCAATTTGCAATATCTATCATTCTCATCTTTGGAACAATAGTAGTTTACAACCAGCTTACTTACATTCGTAATAAAGACATTGGATTCAATCGTTACCAGGTAGTTACTATAAAACATACCAATGTATTAAAAGACCAATCCGCTAGTTTTAAGAACGAACTGTTACAAATAACCGGCGTACAAAGTGCAACTATAAGCAGTTATTTACCGGTTAATAATAGCAGCAATACCAATACCTATTTTACATCACCAGCGCTTACTATAAGTTCGAGTGCAATTATGCAAGCCTGGACGATAGATGAAGATTATATTCCTACACTGGGCTTACAAGTTTTACAAGGAAGAAACTTCTCTCGACAATTCCTTACAGATTCAAGCGGTATTATACTTAATGAAGCAGCAGCAAAATTTCTTGCAATGAAATCGCTGTTGGATAAAAAGCTTTATACGCTGGAAGACGTACAAACAAAAGCACTAATTAGTTATCACATTGTAGGGGTAGTTAAAAACTTCAATTTTAGTTCACTGCGAGATGCAGTTACACCGTTGACCCTTTTTATTGGAAAAGATAATGGCAATATTTCACTGCGTATTAATTCAGCTGATGTTCCGAATGTTATTTCCCAGATAAAGAATAAATGGAAAGCAATGGTGCCGTCTAAGCCGTTTGATTATTCATTTATGGATGAAGCATTCAATGCTATATATGCTACTGAACAACGCACAGGTCAAATTTCTATCACATTTGCTGTATTAGCAATATTCATTGCTTGTTTAGGTTTACTTGGCCTAGTAACTTATGCAGCAGAACAGCGGGTAAGAGAAATAGGTATTCGCAAAGTATTAGGAGCATCGGTAAAAAGTATTACTGGTATGTTATCGATGGATTTTTTAAGGCTTATTATCATTTCTATAGCTATTGCGTTTCCCGCTGCCTGGTGGGCAATGAATAAATGGCTACAAGGCTTTGTATATCGCATAAGTATTAGTTGGTGGGTCTTTGCTATTGCCGGTATTGCCACTATGTTAATTGCGTTTATAACGGTAGGTTTTCAGGCAATCAAAGCAGCCATCGCTAACCCAGTAAAAAGTTTACGAACGGAATGAGGCTGTCAGCTATCAGTAATCAGCTTTCAGCTAACAGCCGATTACTAATAATACATTCTAACTTATAAAACTAGTATTAGCTGATAGCTGGCGGCTAACAGGTGACAACAAAAAGAAAATGATTCAACTACAACACCTTTCCAAATGGTACACCGTGGGTGGTCGGCCAGCTTTCGTTTTAAAAGATATTAACCTCACAATAAATGAAGGCGAATTTGTTTCCATTATGGGGCCATCTGGCTCGGGGAAGTCAACGCTGCTGCACATCTTGGGTATGTTGGACCAACCGAATGAAGGCAGTTACCAGTTTTTAGAGCAATCCGTTTTCGATTTGAAAGAAAAGCAACGAAGTGAGTTGTATAAGAAGAACATCGGCTTTATTTTCCAGGCCTATCACCTCATTGATGAACTGACCGTGTATGAGAATATTGAGACCCCATTGCTCTATCAGAACATAAAATCCAGCGAACGAAAGTCGATGGTTTCAGATATGCTGGACAAGTTCAATATTGTTGGTAAAAAGGATTTATTTCCCAATCAACTATCTGGTGGACAACAGCAGTTGGTGGGCATTGTACGGGCTTTAATAGCTAAACCAAAGGTGCTGTTGGCCGATGAACCCACCGGTAATCTCAACTCAACACAAGGCGATGAAATCATGAGCCTTTTCCAGAAAATTAATTTGGAAGATGGTGTTACTATTTTGCAGGTAACGCATTCTGAAAGGGCGGTTTCTTATAGTAAACGTGTCATCAACTTATTCGACGGGCGCATAGAATCTATTACGCCCACAGTGGCAAAGAAGGCATAAATATGTACAAAGGTTTTCTCTTTTTTAGTTTCCTGCTTTTTGTATTGAATAGCGGGGCACAGCGATTCACGTTTCAGCAGTGTATTGATTCTGCATTGGCAAATTATATACCCGTAAAACAAAGTGGTTTGCAGGTAGAAAATGCAAAAGTTGCCTGGCAACAGGCAAGGGCCAATGTTCTACCGTTTGTAAGTGGCGATGTGTTTCATGGCATTTATCAGGGCCGAAGTATTGACCCTTCTTCAAATTCGTATGTCAATCAGAATTTGGGTTCGGCGGTATATCAGGTCAACAGCGGTATGACAGTATTCAATGGAGGTAGTATCCAAAATTTTATTAAGCAAAATGCGGTGGCATATGAGGCATCTAAAATGGAGTGGCAGCAATCGAAAGACAACTTAATATTAAATGTGATCTTAGCTTATTTGCAAGTGCTTGGCAACGAGGATGTGTTGACTTCTGTAAAACAACAAGCAGCCGTAAGTAATCAGCAACTGGAGCGCTTGAAAATATTAGATAGTCTGGGAGCAATTAAACCTTCTGATGTTAGTGATTTGAAAGGGCAATTACTTAATGACCAGGCATCTATTGCTGCGGCTGACAATGCGGTTGAAGCAGCTAAAATTAGTTTGAGCCGTTTGCTGAATCGCCCCTTTCGGA
>CAXTDG010000356.1:0-5482 GCA_964242675.1 uncultured Chitinophagaceae bacterium | reverse complement strand
TTGAAGTAGTGCAGCAATCGCACCGGCACGACCGGCATTCTTTCTTCCTGCTCCACAGCGGCACTGTTTCCCTCGAAATTGATTTTCAGCAGTATGTCATCCAGCCCTCGTCAGTCATCTACATTCATCCGGCCCAGGTACATCGCACCCTCACTTCTAATGATGTAGTCGTCACCAGCCTGGCCATTGATAACGAGAACCTGAATCCTGAATACCTGCCCCTGCTGGAAGACCTTGTACCCGCAAAGCCGCTACCATTACCATCAGAAATGTTTGCCCTGCTTTCCGATGCGGCATCGCTCTGCATCCGGTTTTCCCAACGCAAAGCTGAGCGGCTGTATCAGCCCCTGCTAAAGGATAGCTGCAATGCCTTGGTAGCACTCATTCTTTCTCAATACCTGGAACAAGCCGCCCCTGCCAGCAATGGCTCCAGGGCCGGTACGGTTACCAAGGCCTTCCGGCAACTACTGGAGCGAAACTATACCACCGAAAAACGCCCCGCAGCATATGCCCGGCTACTGCACCTGTCTGCCCCGTACCTCAACGAATGTGTGAAAAGCACAACTGGTCAGCCGGTTTCGTACCACATACTACAGCGAATTATTTTAGAAGCCAGGCGGCTGCTATACCATTCCGATACATCGGTAAAAGAAATTGCCACCGCACTGGGCTACGACGATTATCCTTATTTCTCCCGGCTATTTACCAAAGCTACCGGCACAACGGCAGTAGCCTTTCGCAACAAAAACCACGATTCGTCCAATACTTCCCCTGTATTGCCATTGGCCGCCCCTATTGTAGGGTGTTGCTTTGCACTATCAAAAAAAGGGATACCACAATGGATGCTATACAAGATAAAAAAGTACTCGTTTCGGGTGCCAGCATGGCCGGGCTCACCACTGCCTGGTGGCTGAACAAAATAGGCTACCGGGTAACGGTGGTGGAAATGGCAGCCGCACCCCGAACGGCCGGTGCTGCGGTTGATTTGCGGGATAATGCTGTAAACACGGTAAAGCGAATGGGCATTTTTGAACCCTTAAAAAAGGCCAGCCTGCATGTAGAAAAAATAGCCTTCAAAAATGCAGATGATGTTACTGAAGGCTCAATCCTGATGCACCATGAAGACGAAGCATCTGCCGCCGAAGACATCGAAATTGAACGGGATAAATTTGTACACATTATGCTGGATGCCCTGAAAGATGAGGTGGCGTTCATTTTTAATAACAGCATTGCCACACTACACGAAACTGCAGATGCTATACAGGTTACTTTTAAAGACGGTATGCAACAGGCTTACCACCTGGTATTTGGATGCGATGGTATGCACTCAGGCGTAAGAAGGCTTTGGTTTGGCGCCGAAAAGGAATACGCTCATTTTATGGAAGCTTATTTTTCCATCAGCATTGTAAATGGCCTGCTGATACAGGAAAAAACCATGCAGCTATACAATGTGCCGGGGAAGGCCATTACCCTAAATGCTTACAATGGCAAGACCGACGTTATTTTCTGCTTTCTTTCTTCTAAAGAGATTTCGTACGATTACCGGAATGCCGACCAACAAAAAAAGATGATTGCGGAACAGTTTGCCGGGCAAAGCTGGAGGACCGCCGCACTGCTGGAAGAAGTGATGCATTCAGAAAACTTTTACTTCGATAAGTTCTGCCAGATAAAAATGCCATCGTGGACAAAAGGCAGGGTAGCCCTGGTAGGCGATGCAGGCTATTGTGCCTCCCCTGCTGCCGGTATGGGTGCTTCGCTGGCGGTGGAGGGAGCAGTTGCTGTAGCAGATGCTTTACAAAAACACAACGGAAATTTTGAGGCTGCCTTTCAGGAGTACAACCAAACGCTACGGCCGTTTATTGAAAAAGTACAAGCTACTGCCGAACGGAATATTAAAGAAAACTTTATTCCCAGAACCGAAGAAGCTATTCGCAAAAGAAATACACAGGCAAATATCTTTTAGTACTACTGCCAGTATCGCTTTGACTGCTTCTGTATAATTTTACAGCAAGCCTTTTCAACTATGCTTCCTATTGTACACCAAATAGCCAACGAATACAAAGCGGCTTTGCAAAGCCTTTACGGTGATGAACTTGCTGCACTTATCCTATTTGGCTCCCATGCCCGTGGTGACTACCACGATGAATCGGATATTGATTTTGCTGTGGTTCTTACCCATGCATCGGCGGATGGAATGGATGCTATTTTCAAAACTTCTGAAACCAGCTCCAACTTAGGACTAAAGTATGGCTACCCCATATCTACGTTGCCAGTAAGTGTTACCAAATTAAATGAATCGATGCAAGGAGTTTACCAGGAAATACGAAAGGAGGGCATTGTAATATGAATGCTTATATATCAGAGGCCTTCAAGGCATTTGAAAAAGCAAAAGATACTATTGAAACAGCAGAACATGATATGAAAGGAGGATATATACTTGCTGCTATCAATAGGGCTTACTATTCTATGTTTTATTGTATGACGGCTCTTTTACTTACCAAAGAAGTACACGCCAAAACACATAGCGGTACCAAAGCCAAATTCAGAGAACTATATATTAAAAGCGAAATCCTGCCAACCTCACTATCTCAATATGTTGAGGAAGCCTTCAACGCCCGACAGAGAGCTGATTATGATATGGATGCAGCTATAACAGAGGAGGCGGCCCTCACCATTATTGCCAACGCAAAAACGCTCTATGAGACTACCAAAAACTATCTGATACCTTTTACTGAGGAATAAGAAAATTAAGCCAAGTATTTATCATCCCCGCTCCGCCCCTACAAACGTCCGCAGCACATCTTTATAGTTATCACTTACCGGCAGTTCCAAGCTATTAATAAATACACTGTTTTTACGAATGGCCGTGATGGCCGAAAGCGCCAGAATATAAGATTTATGAATGCGGACGAAGCGGCTGGTAGGTAGCTTTTCTTCCACCGACTTCATGGTCATGCGGGTGATGATGGGCTTAGGCGAAGAGGCCAAATGAATCTTGATATAATCCTTTAATCCTTCTACCCACTGAATATCGCTAACGGTGATTTTTAGCAGGCTGTAATCGGCATTTACAAAAATGTAATCGTTGGCAGCCTGCTGTGGCTGGGTAGCGGCGTGACTAAGCTGGTATTGCTGTGCTGCTTTATTACAGGCTTTCAAAAAGCGGTCGAACGCTACCGGTTTTACGAGGTAGTCAATCACCCCCAGGCCAAAAGCATCTACTGCATGGTTTTCATATGCCGTCACAAAAATAACCATGGGTGGGTTGGGCAGGCTTTTCAAGAATTGCAGCCCGGTAAGGCCAGGCATTTGAATGTCCAGAAAGATAAGATCCACCTCTTGCGTACGCAGCAGATTGAGCGCTTCCACTGGGTTGCGGCTCTTACCCACTAATTGCAAAAAAGGCACTTTGCTAATATTATCTTCCAGCAAATCCAGCGACAACTTTTCATCATCTACAGCCAGGCAACGGAGGGTCATAAGTTCAAAATTTTTGTTGTTCTTTATTTAGTTTAAGGTCTAAAGTTTAAAGTTGTGCGGTTCAGCATTTCATAATAAAAATGAATCTGGTCGAAATGCAGGGTGATAACTCCTCTTAGCAAAAACTGCATAAAAAACTTTAAACCTTAAACTTTAGACTTTTAAAACTTTATGGTGATGGTTACGCAGAACCAGTCGTTTTTATCATCAATCTTCATCGTATGGCAATCGCCGTATAGCAGCTCCAAACGGCGGCGTACATTAGCCAGCCCTATTCCACTGCTATCGTCTTTTACTTCTTCCGCATCTTTACTATAGCGGTTGCAGGTTCTAAACGTTAGCAGGCCCTTTTTTATTTCCAGGTAAATGTCCAGCGCCGGATCGTTGATGTAGGTGCTGCCATGCTTGAAACCATTTTCTACAAAGGGAATGAGCAGCATAGGTTCTATGGTGAATACGCTGCCATCGTCTTCAATTTTTTGGGTGATAGCAATGCTGCCATCAAAACGAAGTCGCTGTAAATCGATATAACTTTTCAGGTATTCAATTTCGGTATTGATGGGTACTTTGCTTTCATCTGTTTTATACAGCATATAGCGTAGCATGCCCGATAGCTTAATGAGCGATGGTTCCAACTGTTCCGATTTCAGGCGGGCCATAGCCACCATGCTATTCATCATATTAAATAAAAAATGCGGGCTAATCTGCGACCTTAAAAACGATAATTCAGTTTTCAGGTTTTCATTCTCTTTCTCTCTACTTACCCTTTCCTTTTGGATAGAATCGGCTATTAAGCGGTAAGACACACTTAACGCCAGCATATTGATAAATGGGAAAATGGGAAATAGAAAAGAAGGCCCCCGCTTGGGTTGTCCACCACCATTGGCACCTGGCTGAAATGAACCGTTGGGTGGCATGGGCATGTTTCGCATTTGCATGTTGTGCTGCATCCAGGGCGTTTGCATAATGAGGTGAAACAGCAGTGAAAAAAGAAAGAAAAGACCTATCCAGGCAAAAGCCAGCCACACATAATACTTACCGGCTGCCAGCTTTGGAAATAGCCAGAAAGCATTGAGGTAAAATAAAATGATCTGCAGCAGTAGTATAATAAAATGGAATTCTTCAATCCTGAAAAAGTCCCGGGAAAAAAGCTTCTTTCCTTCAAAGGAAGGCTGCGCCAGGCTGGTGAGCAGGAAGAACAGTACCCAACCAGCAATATGCAGCAAAATGCTGAAGCCGGTTTTGTGACGGCGGGGGTATTGTAATATGCTCATCTAAAATAATTTGTTTGAGGTCGTGAAGATAGCAGTTGATTACTCCTTCACGTTTGCAGGCCCAATAAGGCTTTGCAGCACAGGCAGTGTCAGGTTGAATGTTTCGTTGTGGCGAATGTGGGTGGCTACCCACGTGCCTACTTTTTCAGCGTGTTCTTTTGTTGTAAACGGCCGCTGGCCTTGTATAACGGGTATCGTTTCCTGCCGGATAAATTTTTTGCCATTTACATCAATGCTATAGCCCCAGCCGCCCTTTACCGGAAAGGTTTGTAGCACCGTATTATTGTCGAACAACTTTGCCTGCTCAGGCTCTTTGGTAGTGGGCTGGCTACAACTGCATAGTGCAGTTGTAGCCAGCAGCAGTATAAAAAAGTTACGCATTCGTATTAATCATTAGTGTTTTTTTCTACACCTGGTATCAGTTCCCAGATATCATCAAAGCGGTAAGAAGAGTTGTTGCCTGTAGCCACATATCCACGGTTTCCTAATTGCAACGACACCGCACCCGTACGGGCCGTGCCTTCCAGCGGATTAATCAGAGCCCAGGTATCGGAAGAAGGTGTCCAGGCCCAAGTGGTACCTAACGAACTGCCGTTTTCGCCAGTACTCAGGTACACAATATTATCTTTTGTAAAAGCTACTGCATTGCTCCGCAAAATGTTGTAGCTATCATCGTAGCTATCATCGCTCACATTGCTTATTTTACGTTTCTCTGTCCAGCTATCTGC
>CAXTDG010000355.1:0-5488 GCA_964242675.1 uncultured Chitinophagaceae bacterium | reverse complement strand
TTCCTTTTCGGTTTTGCACCGCAATAGGCGTTATGGGCATAAACCACAGCGTTTCAATACCCATTTCCCGAAGCCGGGGCAAGTGCGTTGCAAAAGCGTTGAAAGTGCCTTCCGATGTATACTGCCTTACATTGACTTCGTATATATTAGTGGTATGTGCCCAGGGCACTGCCACAAAAGAATTGCTTTGTTGCATAATTTAGTTGTCAGTGGGCAGTTAGCCAGTTATAAGAAATTAGTTAGAGAAGTATTTTGAAAGTTACATCTAGGCCTATCCTCTAATAACTGAATAACTGGTAACTGCTTTAGCCGCCGAAGATAGGTGAATGACCGTAACAGCTATTTTTGCCAGATGATTGAAGACCCTTCGCAGGCTATTTCTGGCAGTCCCCTTTCCTACCGCAATTTCCGATTTTACATTACCGCTCGTTTTAGTTTCATTTTTTCGCTGCAAATGGTTACCATTTCCATTGCGTGGTACATGTACGAACTTGCAAACAGCAAGCTAAGCCTCGGCATTTTGGGTCTCAGCGAAATTATCCCGGCTATTTCTCTGGCCCTGTATGCCGGGCATGTAATTGATAACAGCGACAAGCGGACGCTGCTGGTTCGCAACACCATTTTTTATATTGCTACCATTACTATGCTTACCCTGGCGGTAACACCACAGGCTAGGGAGTACCTTGGCATAACAGGTGTTGAATATGGCATTTACTTCATTATTTTTCTCAGTGGCATTGTGCGGTCGTTTACGGGGCCGGCGCAGCAAAGTATGGTGGCACAACTGGTGCCCAAGGCTATTTTACCCAAAGCTATAACACTGGGCGGAGCAGCCTGGCAAAGTGCAGCTGTAAGCGGGCCGGTGTTGGCTGGCCTGGCTATTACGCACATTGGTATTGTATGGACATTTGTTATTGCGATCATTTTTATGTCGATAAGCCTGGTGGCAATGATTACCATTCCACGGTTGCCGGTAAGCAATACCAATAAGCAGCAGCGTACCTGGGAAAGTGTACAGGAAGGGCTTCAATATGTTTGGAAAACGAAAACCCTGCTTGGCGCTCAAAGCGTAGACATGTTTGCTGTGCTATTCGGCGGTGCAACGGCTATGTTGCCTGTTTTTGCAAAAGATATTTTGCACATTAGCCCAGCGCTGATGGGTGTATTAAAAGCAGCACAAGGTGGTGGTACTATTTTCATTCTCTTCTGGCTGGCCCGTCATCCTTTTAAAAAGAACCAGGGTAAAATTATGCTTACCTGTGTGGCGCTGTATGGCCTGATGATTATCATTTTTGGTTTGTCGACAAGTTTTTGGCTAAGCCTTGTGGTTTTGCTTTGTGCAGGGGTTTTCGATGGTATTTCTGTTATCACCCGTTCTACCATTTTGCAACTATATGTGCCGGATGAAATGCGGGGCCGGGTTTCGTCGGTAAATAGCATGTTCATTAACTCCAGCAACGAACTGGGCGAATTTGAAAGTGGGCTTACTGCTAAGGCAATGGGTACCGTGCCATCAGTAATTTTTGGTGGCTGCATGACCATATTGGTAGTAGCAGTAGCCTGGGTAAAAGCGCCTTCCCTCAGAAAAATGAGCTATAAGTCGTAGTCAATGAAAAATAAAAAAAGCAACCGGTTAAAGTTGCTTTCAATGTTTCGGGGGTTTATGAGCAAAAAGAGTTTACAGCAGCTATTCTAAATGACTGATTGCTAATAGTATACAGCAAACCTACAGGAACGGTGTAACGCAAAAAATACCCATATATAGGTATTTTATTATAGCCATACTTTCATTTATTACATTGCAGGCATGAGTAATGAAGTTGATGTTATTCAGTATGACGAAATAAAAAAGGTATGGCAGCAGGTAAGCAGGCATGCCAGCAATAAGGAACTTTCTTTTGAGCTGGAGATCCATAAAAAACTGCTGAATATTTTTCAGGTAGGTGAGCAGTATTATTACATTTTCAACCTGGCAACTGCTCAAATAGAAATGGTTAGTGATTCAGTTAATACGGTACTTGGCCTGAAGGCTAAAACCGATTTTACTACTGATTACGTATTACAAAATATTCACCCGGATGATTTGCCAACTTTTGGTGCATTTGAGCGCCGTGCCGGTGAATTTTACAACCAGTTGCCAGCTGATAAAATCTTTAAGTACAAGATGAGTTACGATTATCGGCTGATGCGGCAAGAAGGACAATACATACGCATCTTACAGCAGGTAGTTCCTATACAGGCAAGTGATAATGGCGAAGTGATTAGAACATTGGGAGTACATACCAACATCAGCCATTTGAAAAAAGATACAACGATGTCACTGTCAATGATGGGACTTGATGGTGAACCCGATTTTACAAACCTTTTGACACAACAACCTGGACAGCTTGCCAACTGGCCTTTTACCCGCCAGGAAAAAACAATACTGAATCTTTTAATCGAGGGAAAAAACAGTCGTCAAATAGCAGAACAGTTGAACCTAAGCAAGTTAACAGTAGATACGCACCGCCGGAATATGTTACAAAAAACCAATGCCCGAAGCATATCCGAACTAACGCTGAAATACATACAAAGCAAACGGGATTAAGGAAAGTGCTCACCGTTCTAAATAGAGCTATATACTTGCAGTTTTCGTTCAGCGAAAATTGTAAGTAATGTATAAATGGATTGTTGTGATGTTGGCCCTGCCCCACTTTGGATGGGCGCAGGAAAATGTAGTGCCTTATGTAAAGCCTATTATTGGTACGGCTAAAATGGGCCACACCTTCCCCGGTGCTACGGTGCCTTTTGGTATGGTGCAACTTAGCCCCGATACCGACACCATCCCTTATTCGGTGAATGGGAAATACAACCCCGACGTGTATAAATATTGTGCTGGCTACCAGTACACAGATCCTACGATTGTAGGATTCAGCCATACCCATTTCAACGGTACAGGTCATTCTGATCTCGGCGATTTCCTCATTATGCCTACAGTTGGTGCTTTGCAACTCAATCCCGGCACGGCTGTTAATCCCGAGGCCGGTTATCGTTCGCCTTTTAGCCATGACGATGAAACAGCTGAAGCCGGTTATTATAAAGTAAAACTGAAACGGTACAACGTGTTGGCCGAGCTAACCGCTACGACACGGGTTGGCATTCACCAATACACTTTTCCCAAAACAGATAGCGCCCACATCATCCTCGACCTGATGAGCGGCATTTATAATTATGAAGGTAAAAACGTATGGACATTTCTGCGAGTAGAAAACGATACATTGATTACCGGCTATCGCCAAACGAATGGCTGGGGCCGCACCCGCTACCTGTATTTTGCCGCCAGCTTTTCCAAACCTTTTTACCAATATGGAAATCAGAAATTAGATAAATCGGTGTACCGGGGCTTTTGGGGCCGCTGGAACCAAAGCAAAAATTTTCCTGAAATAGCCGGGCAAAACATCCGGGCTTATTTTGATTTCAAAACAGGTGAAGGTGAAAAGATAGTCGTAAAGTTTGCGCTATCCTCTGTGAGTTCGGATGGTGCTTTGCTAAACCTCCATACCGAAGCACCGGGTTGGGATTTTGACACTTACAAAACAGCAGCACAACAGGCTTGGCAGGCGGAGTTGGGCAAGCTTACCATCCTAAGCAAAAGCGTAGCACAAAAACAGAATTTCTATACGGCGCTGTATCACACGTTTATCAACCCAACGGTTTATATTGATGTGGATGGCCACTACCGTGGCCTGGATCAGAATATTTACAAAGCGGAAGGCTTTATCAACTACACCACTTTTTCCCTGTGGGATACTTACCGGGCTTTGCACCCATTGCTGAATATAATACAGCCCCGGCGCAATGCAGATATGGTAAGCTCTATGCTGGCGCATTACAGTCAAAGCCCGGAACACATGCTCCCTATCTGGAGTAATAGCGCTACCGAAAACTGGTGCATGACTGGCTACCACAGCGTAGCCGTGGTGGCAGATGCTATTGTAAAAGGAAATACCACTGGTTGGGATGCAGGCCAGGCGCTGGATGCCTGCCTTGCTACCAGTAGCAACCGGGCGTATGATGGACTAAACTATTACCTGGATAAAGGCTACATACCAATAGATAAAAATGGAACGGGCGTAAGCACCACGCTGGAATATGCTTACGACGATTGGGCCATAGCACAAGCCGCTAAAAAGCTGGGCCGGATGAGTGTATATGATGAATATACTAAACGTTCGCAAAATTTCCGAAATGTGTATGATTCCTCCGTTGGTTTTATGCGGCCCCGGTTAAGCGATGGCAGTTTTAGAAAAGCCTTTGATGTGCTTACCACCAACGGCCAGGTATTTATTGAGGGTAATGCCTGGAATTATAGTCTGTATGTGCCGCACCAACCAGAGCAACTCATCCAATTGATGGGTGGTAATAAATGGTTCATTCAGCACCTGGATAGCCTTTTCACCATGCACCTGCCTGATGAATTTTTTGCCGAAACAGAAGACATTACCCGAGAAGGTATCATAGGTAATTATGTGCATGGCAACGAGCCAAGCCACCATGTGGCCTACTTGTACAATTGGGCCGGCGCACCCTGGAAAACGCAGGAACGGGTACGTATGATTTTAAACAAGCAATATCATCCCGATGCGGATGGCCTGGGTGGTAATGATGACTGCGGGCAGATGAGTGCCTGGTATATTTTCAGTTCGCTGGGCTTTTACCCGGTAGCGCCGGGCAGTGCTGATTATGCTATAGGTAGCCCAGTTGTAGAAGGTGCCGTACTAAAATTGGAGGGCGGTAAAACTTTCGAGATACAGGTAATAAATCAAGGCGATAAAAATGTGTATGTAAAACGCATTTTACTAAACAGTAAGCCCCTAGATCGTTGGCATATTACCCACGAAGAAATAATGCTGGGCGGTAAGCTGGTATTTGAAATGAGTAACAAGCACTGATAGTGCTTTAGTTCATTTTGCCCTAGCGGCCAATTACAAAGTCTATTGAAATGGGCTGCCCTCTCAGGCTGCTGCCGCCATTGTTTTTATACCAAACGCCATTGTATCTGGCCATTACGCCAATAGATAACCTGGATTCAAAAAAATAATTAGCCCGTATGCCGGCATTTACGTTTAGTGAACCGATGGTAAGTGGTTTTAAATAATCGTTTTTACCGTCGTCGTCAGAAGAAGCAATATCAAAACCATCGTAACCGGCACCTGCCAACACGCCTGCTTCAAACTTAGTGCTGTGGTAGAAGTAATGAAAATAATCGAGTCCAATATATCCGCCAAAATAGTGGTTCAACCGGTACAGGCTATCGCTCCTGCGGATGGTATACAAATTTGCTGACTTCAAAAAGCGCCCCTGTAAGGTTACCAATACTTCATTTTTTTTGCCCCGACCACCCCATTGCAACCCAAATGATGGATGTACTCCTACTAGTTTCAGGTTGCCGGTAGGTATCCAAACACCCAACATTACATTAAAAACCCCACCACCTTCTACCCTATCC
>CAXTDG010000354.1:0-5490 GCA_964242675.1 uncultured Chitinophagaceae bacterium | reverse complement strand
CCCGAAGGATGCGGCGTACGGCATCATCCACCCTTGCCTGGCTTACTTTGCCTTCTTTTACCAATGCAACCAGGTCGCCCGTGAATGCTTTGTAATCGTAGGGAATCATGCTCATGTCAATACCGGCGTTGACGGACAACATGATGGCTTCCTTGATGTCCTTTGTCATTCTATCCCTGCGGTACACATTTTCAATATCCTGCCAGTCGCTAACGATAAAGCCGGTAAAGCCTAATTCCGGTTTTTAAATATCGGTTAACAGGTGTTTGTTGATATGTGTGGGAATGCCATTGATCAATGCCGAATTCACCATCACATTTCTGGCGCCTGCTTGTATGGCTGCGGCAAAAGGTGGCAGGTGGTATTCCCGCAGGTAGTGCTCCGGTATCCAGGCATCAGAACGATCTTTACCGGATTTAGGATCTGAGTAAGCCATATAGTGCTTCAGACTTACCGATAATCGTTGGTTGGCAGGCCCATCCTGAATACCTTTTACAAACTGTACACCCATTTCCGAAATCAGCTACGGGTCTTCGCCGTAGCCCTCCCAACTGCGTGGCCACAATGGGTTTGTTCCCAAATCCAGCACCGGCGAAAAGGTCCAGGGCACACCGGCAGCCCGTGATTCATACGCCGTAATCACGGCGCCATCATACACCAGTTTGCGGTTCCAGGTAGCGGCCTGCCCAATCTCCTGCGGAAACAGCGTAGCATCTTTTACATACGTTACACCATGAATATCGTCCAGCCCGTACAGCACCGGTATCTGCAACCGATCCTGTTTTGCCAGTGCCTGTATTTGTGCAATGGTTGTATTCCAATCACGGGTGTCGTACAATGTTGGCGGCGTATTTAATATGGAGCCAATATGGTATTTCACCACGGCTTCCCGCAGCATAGCTGTATCCATTTCAAAAGCCTGCGTACTGCCTTTTTTGGCAAAACCTTCAATAGATACCTGCGCCATCTGGCCTACTTTTTCTTCCAGCGTCATGCGGGCCACTAATGCTTTTACTTTTTGCTCAATAGCAGGGTTTACCGTTTGCTGAGCATGAGCAAAATACATTTGCCCAAAAGCAATTGGCAGTAAAAAAAGACAAAGAAATTTTCTTTTCATGATGACCTTTAGAGAACTGTATTTCATAAATATGCACCCCTGATTTCTGGTAAATTCCGATTATTTATTTCGCTTGTATTTCTGTAAATATTCCTGCGTTAGTTCACCCCATTCTTTCACATCTTCCTTTGTCCAATTGCCGCCTGATACAGCAGATGGATTTAATATAGAACAGGTTTCTTTTTTATCTGATACCGACCAGGCTACCCAACTCAGTCCTCTCCTATTCATCCAATCCACCCAGGTTTTCCACTCCGCTTTGTCCAGCGGGCCGTCGCCAGAAGCTTCCATTCCAGCACATTCCGACACAAAAACCGGCAGCCCTTTTTGCATAGCTGAATCAGTTCTATCCCGTAGCCCCTGCTTGTGAGTGCCAGCATAGAAATGCATGGTGTACATCAGGTTGGGGTAACCTTTTATAGGGTCGGCCGCAGGCAGGTTTATATCCTGATCCCAATGCGGTGAACCGATTAAAATAATATTGCTGGTATCGTAGTTTCGAATGGTTTTAATAACAGCTTCTGCATAGGCTTTTACTTGCGGCCAAGTTTCCTGATCAGGTTCGTTGTACACTTCGTAAATAATGTTTGGATAACCACTGTATTGCTTTGCCATTAAAGCAAAAAACTGCTGTGCTTCAGCCTGATGAATGTTGTGGTCGTGCCAGTCGATAATTACATAAACACCTTCTTTGATGCAGGCATCTATCACATTCTTCATCAACTGCACCGAGCGTTCCGGGCTTTTGAGATAGCCACTATCATTTAGTTGAATGCCCATGGAAGCACGGATAACGGTAGCATTCCATTTGGTTACTAACTCATGCACCGCACCAGCATTGTAAAAGCGGGGCCACAAATTGTGCCAGCCAAAACTCATTCCATGCAATGCTACCGGGTTGCCTTTTTCATCTACCATTTTGCCACCTGTTACCTGCAAGCGACCATGCATTTTTACGGGCTGTGCATATGTAATTACGTACAACAGGCAGGCAACAAACAAGAGCAGTAGCTTTTTCATTATTTGTAAATATTTTTCAGATCATTCTCAAACAAGGTGTAAGACGAATTGTAAAATTTGATAAAGTCTTTTTCAGAAACCTGCCCTGGAAATGGTGCATAAAAATGCGTAGGACTTTGAGCATCATTTCGCCAAACCAGCACATAGGAAAGTTTGAGATTGCTACGCTGTAGTGTTTTCAATAAAGTTTCCGTCCACCAGGTTGTATTAGGTATAGATTCCAAACCCGTTTCAGTAAAAGCAGACAGTTTGCCCTTTTTCTTTGCATAGTCCGATACGATTTTCAACTTCAAATAACCTGTATCTAAACTGTAACGGCCATCTCTTCCAAAATCGCCATAATTGTCTACCCCCAACATATCTACCCACTTATCGCCAGGATAGCGTTTCAGGTAAGTGGCTTCCGTAAGAAAACGATTGTCCGGCGAGAAAGCATAAATAAAATTGTGAACGCCCAATGAATCCCGCAGGTAGCTAACGGTGAATTGCCAAAGCATTTTGAATTCGTCAGTAGTGCAATAAGGTTTGCCCCACCAAAACCAGTCGCCATCAAACTCATGATAGGGCCGAAAAATCATTGGAACGAGTTTGCCATCTGCGCCTTTTACATTGGCAGCAAGGGCAATGGCTTTCAGAATTTTCTTATACTGCTCATGCGCTTCTCCACCGGGAATAATGTATTTGACCGCCGGTTTAGAAATAGAATCTTTCCAGTAAAAACCACCTTCGGAAACAGGATTGGAAAAATGCCAAGCAGTCGTAATAACGCCACCCCGATTGTAAGTATCGGCAATGATTTTTTGAATGTGCTGCAAATATATTTCTACATCCTTTTCGGGTTTACCAGATAGCCCGCTAAAGTCAATACCTACCACGGCCGGGTGCGAACCTGTTACTGATTTTACATCGCTACGGTTGCTATCGCCATACCAGCCATGGCCGTATTCAGTAGCGTGTTGGTGGCCAAATAAAATGTGGTCATCTGAGAGTTTGTATAAATTTTTTTGTAAGGCTTTTGTTTCAGCAGTTGCATTGGCATCTATCAAAGCAGCTTGTTTTTTTGATACAGTATTTTGAGCTATTGTATGTTGAAAAAACATTGAAATTAAAAGAATAAAAAAGGTGTGAAGAACTTCTTTAATCCCCAATTTTTTATTTCCTTTAGAAGTCGCCAGAGGCGACAGCATATAGATGCGAAGGCTGGAACCTTCGCATAGCAATTGCATTTTGTTTATCCTGTTTGTAAGATGATTATGCTTTGCCATTACCACTTAAATGTTTTTTTGATGAAAGCGGTCAGCTCTTTTGCTATCTCCTGGTGTTCTTCCACATTCGGGTGGGTATCACAGCCTTTGTAATAGCGTTTCGCAAAAGCATACATCCATACCTTTTTATCGCCGCTTTTATTCGTGGATTGCACTACCGAAGCCAGTGTTTTTTGCATGAATGCTTTGAGGCTTGCATCGGCCATCGGGCTGGTTAATAACACAAGATTTGCAGCAGGATAATAACCTCTCACTTGCTTAACGAAAGCGATGTAATTATTGCAGAATGCAGTGGAGTCTTGAATGCCATCATTTTGGCCCAGGCAGATGGTTACAATATCCGGGGTGTAGCTTTTGAAGTTCCATTGAATGCTGTCATTTCGCATACTTACTTTATCGTACACTTGCGGCATAATGATAGGCAAATTGCAACAGCTATGCATTAGCCCAATGCCCGACACAGAAGATAAATGATATTGTGCATTCAATGCCTGTGCAGCAGTTGGACCATACGCTAGATAAGCATTGTGCTGGTCTTGCCACACGCCTTTGCCACAAGGGATCTGCGACTCATCAGCACTGGCTCCGCAGGTAATGGAATTGCCAATACACTCTATTTTTCTTGCTGGTTTTGCAGCAGGTTTTACCAATTGCTGACAGCGAATTCCGACCAGTTCCAGCCAGCCGATATTGGCCTCTGTATTTTTACAAACCAATAGTGTATGTGTTCCTTCTTTTAAGCCATCTGCCACCACAATCGTATCCGTTGCAGCTTTGGTTTGCAGCCGTATGGGCTTACCATCTACCACCACTTCCAGGTAGTTGTGGTTTTTGCCCCACAACACTTCATCATTCAAGATCACCTCGCAATAAGTGCCGGTAAATTTTGTAGTGAAATACACACCGGGCTGCCAGAAGCGAGGCAATGTTGGATGGCTAAAATCTATACGTCCTACGTATTGAATAAAGGAATGATTAGCCGGAAAAAAGGATAGCTTTTTTTCGGCTGGCTTTGCAAAGCTGAACTGAAAAGAAACCAAGACAAAGATTAGTAGAAAATACTTTTGTAACATGAATTAGTTGATTATTTTCCTTTGCCTGCCAATATCATTTTTACTAGAGTTACATCGTGGCCGGGTATAGTGCCTGACCACGGCTTGCCTGTATTTCCAAGCCCTTTCTTTTGCCAGATATCCATCAAGTTGTAAGCAGTAGCAGTGAAATTGATATTCGTTTTACTTAGTGTATCGGCAATCGGATTTGCCTTCCAATCATAGCTAAATGCAACCGGCTTTTCTGACCGATTAAAAAAGCAAACAGCCACTTCATTATTGCTCAGCGGTTTAATCCAGGTTTCAATACTATCTTTTGAACTGCTGGCTTTGTAAGCCTGAATACCCAGCTTGTCCTGGTTGATAGCAGTAACCTCTTTATTGGTTAGAATCGCCCCAGTTTCTGCACTCATTTTCCGAATATCGTTACCAGCAATGAGCGGTGCAGCCAACATAGCCCATAAAGTAAAATGTGCCCTGTTTTCATTTGTGCTCAGGCCATTGCCTACCTCTAACATATCGGGATCGTTCCAGTGGCCGGGGCCTGCATATTTACGTAACCAATCCTGCTGATCGAGTATGGTAGTTACGCCCAGCGCCGACCAATCGCCCATTACTTTTTTACCGGTAAACTGTGCGGTAATATCTCCCGTTGACCGCCATAAATGGCCCACATTGGCCGCCCATCTCCAGGGTTGATTTTGGCCCCATTCGCACAAGCTAAAAACGATTGGCCGACCAGCCAATTTTAATGCCTTGCTCATGGTACCATAAGCCTCTCTGGCATTGATTCCATCGGTGGAGCACCAGTCAAATTTCAGGTAGTCAATTTCCTGCCGGGCATAAAAACGAGCATCCTGGTATTCGTAGCCACGGGTGCCGGGATAACCAGCGCAGGTGAGCGTTCCGGCGCAATTGTATAAGCCAAATTTCAGTCCTTTTGCATGCACGTAATCAGCCACCACCTTCATACCATCGGGAAACTTTGCAGGGTCAGGCTCAAGGTCGACAGTAAGGCTATCCCGCTTTTTTGCCA
>CAXTDG010000353.1:0-5498 GCA_964242675.1 uncultured Chitinophagaceae bacterium | reverse complement strand
TTCAAAAGTAGCTCCGTTTCCTCCACCAAAGCCGCCAAAGCCAGCGTTCTTCATACCGCCACCCGCAAAGCTGCGGTCAAGGTATATTTCCGGCATTTCGCTTAAGAAACGGCTGGCTTCATTTTGCACCAGTTGGCCAAACTTGTAGCGACTTTGAGCATAGGTAATCCACAGGCGGGCCTTGGCACGGGTAACAGCTACATAAAACAAACGACGTTCTTCTTCCAGTTCTTCTCTTGTATTAATGCTCATGCCACTGGGGAAAAGGCTTTCCTCCAATCCACCTACAAATACGCAGGGAAACTCAAGCCCTTTAGCAGCATGAATGGTCATCAGTTTTACTACATCAGCATTTTCATCTTTGTCGTTATCGGCATCAGTCAGCAAAGTAATTTGCTGTAAATATGTTCCTAAGGAGGAGGCATTTGCCATTTCTTCCGTTGGTGGATTGTCCAGGTCTACAATCACTTCTCCATCTTCATTTATTTGCACCAGTGCTTTTTGGGTTTCTACAAACTCTTTAATGGAGTTGAGCAATTCCTGAATGTTTTCGTAGCGGGCAACGCCTTCTGCACTTTTATCGTTGAACAATTCTTTTACAAAACCAGTATGCTTTCCCACCTGCACCGCCACATCGTATGCATTATTTTTGGCCAGCATACTGCGGAAGTAAGCCATCATACTTACAAAATTCTGCAGCGCTTCCAGTGTTCCTCCTTTGAAGCCAAAAGCTGCAGCCTTTTCCAATACTTCGTACATGGTAATATCGTTCGTATTGGCGGCGGTAATGGCCTTTTCGATAGTGGTTTTACCAATCCCCCGTACGGGGTAGTTTATAATGCGTTTGAGTGCTTCTTCATCCCGTGGGTTGGCAATTACCCGCAGGTAAGCTATGTAATCCTTGATTTCTTTACGCTGGTAAAAACTCATGCCGCCATAAATACGGTAAGCAATATTCATCCGGCGAAGGGTTTCTTCATAAGCCCGGCTTTGTGCATTTGTACGGTATAAAATTGCGAAATCCTTATTGGAATAATGATTCCGCAATTTTTGCTCCTGTATGGCATCGGCTACAAACTTGCCTTCCTCGTTATCAGTAGACGTCTTTACAATTCTTATTTTTTCCCCGGCTTCCTGGTCGGTCCACAGGTTCTTGGGTATCTGGCCTTTATTTACTTTAATTACTTCATTAGCTACATTCAGTATATTGCTTTTGCTGCGGTAGTTCTGTTCCAGCTTTACCACTTTTACATCTTCGTAGTCCTTCTGAAACTGTAAAATGTTTTCGATAGTAGCGCCACGGAAGCTATAAATGCTCTGAGCATCATCGCCCACTACGCAAATATTTTCATGCACCGCTGCCAGTAGTTTTACAATCTGGTACTGCGTAGTATTAGTATCCTGATACTCATCTACCAAAATGTATTTGAACTTGTGCTGGTACTTGTGCAGCACTGCGGGAAACTGGCTGAGCAGTTCGTACATTTTAAATAACAGGTCGTCAAAATCCATAGCGCCATTTTTATAGCAGCGCTTTACATACGCATCATAAATAGCAGCTGTTTGTGGCCGGTTATTCCGTTGGTCCTCCTGCTGGATGAAAGAATCCTTTGCATATTCCGCAGGACTTACCAATGCATTTTTAGCAGCACTAATGCGGTTGCCTATATAGTTTGGTTTATAGGTTTTATCATCCAGGTTCATATCGGCTACTACCGCTTTTATTACACTACGGCTGTCATCGGTATCATAAATAGTAAAGCTGTTGGGGTAACCAATATGGTGAGCCTCGCCTCTTAAAATGCGGGCAAATACGGAGTGAAACGTACCAATGTATAAGTTGCGGGCTTCTGAATTGCCCAGTACTTTCTGAATACGTTCCTTCATTTCAGCAGCTGCCTTATTGGTAAAAGTGAGTGCCAGTATATTAAATGCATCTACTCCATAGTTACCCATCAAGTAAGCAATACGAGTAGTGAGTACTTTGGTTTTTCCACTGCCGGCTCCGGCCACAATCATCAGCGGGCCGTCTTTATGTATTACGGCTATCCGCTGCTCCTCATTCAAATCTTTCAGTATGTCCTTCATAAGTAACGAAGGTAAAAGTTCACCCGTTCACCTGTTCAAAAGTTCACCTGTTATTACTGTAAAAAAAGTAATCTATGCAAAGCAGTATTTAAACAAAAAATGGTTAGTAAAAACCCTAACCATTATAATGAACAATAAAAAGTGAGTCAGCAAACAGGTAAACTTTTTACATATTTTTCTTTTGGCAACAAAAATGCATTCCCTTACTTTTGCCGACCGAAAAATATTTAAGCCATGAATGCGGCAGTAAGATTTGTACACGAGCAACTGACAGCAACCAAAACGTTTCCTGAATTCAAAGCAGGTGATAATGTGACGGTTAATTATAAAATTATTGAAGGTAATAAAGAGCGTATCCAGGGCTTTAAAGGCGATGTTATTAAACGCCAGGGCCACGGACAAACTGCCACTTTTACTGTTCGTAAAATAAGTGATGGTATAGGTGTAGAAAGAGTTTTCCCTCTTTTCTCGCCAAACATCGAAGGTATTGTACTGCACAAAGTAGGTAAAGTACGCCGTGCCCGTTTGTACTACTTACGTGATCGTAGTGGTAAGAGCGCCAGGATTCAGGAAAAGCGTGTTAGCCGCTAATTTTAGGCAGACTATCTTATTAAGAGGCTTTACTGGGCCTCTTTTTTGTTCTCCCAATGAAGGTGCTTGTTCTGTTAATAGAATGCCTATATCTTTCAAACGTAAAATTTTGGCGGTTAAAATCAATCTACTGAAGGCATTAGCATCGTAGCTTTGAAACTCATTTAAAAACATTCGTTATGCTGTCATCCTTATTATTCCTTTCCATGCCAGGAGGTACTGAATGGATATTGATTGTTATTGCTGTGCTGGTATTATTTGGCGGCAAAAAAATTCCTGAGTTCATGCGTGGTATTGGTAAAGGCATGCGGGAATTTAAAGATGCGAAAGACAATGTGCGTCGTGAAATTGAAGAAGGTATGAACGAAAAAGATGGTCGCCCTGTTAATACCAACAATACTTCTTCTACCACTACACCTAACGCTGTAGGCTAATAGCAACCCGCTTTATTCATCTTCCTTCTGCATTAGGTTTGTTTTCATTCGTTTCAGTCGAAAAATATCATGAGCAACTGTCATCCGGGCACACTAGCTGTGCAGAGGCAGTTGCTTTTTATTTAGATAATATCCGACAAAAAGAACGTTTAAACGCTTTCACCGAAATATATGAGGCTGAAGCTATTGAAAGAGCAAAGCTTTTAGATACAGAACGTAGAGAAGAAGGATATGAATTGCAACCGTTGCATGGCGTTGTAGTTGCCCTAAAAGATGTAATTGCATACAAAGGGCATCAGCTTACGGCAGCCTCTAATATCCTGAAAGGTTTTACTTCTATCTATAACGCTACAGTAGTAGGAAAGCTACTGAATGCAGGTGCTATTATTATTGGTACCTGTAACTGCGATGAATTTGCTATGGGTAGCAGCAATGAAAATTCTGCTTACGGACCAACGCTGAATGCAGTAAATGAAACCCGGGTACCTGGTGGTTCATCGGGGGGGTCGGCCGTGGCTGTACAAGCTGATATGTGTATGGTAAGCCTAGGTAGCGATACCGGTGGCTCTGTACGGCAACCTGCTGATTTTTGTGGTGTATATGGATTAAAACCTACTTATGGCCGTATTAGCCGCTACGGACTGATCGCTTATGCCTCCTCTTTTGACCAAATCGGCATTTTCGGGAAAAATATTCCTGATGTTTCTAAATTGCTCGAAGTTATTTCGGGGCTAGATGAGTTGGATGCCACCAGTGCAGATGTACCGGTTGATACTTATTCTACTATTAATACGGATAAAAAGTACAAGCTGGCCTACTTAAAGCCCATGTTGGAACTACCCGGTTTGGATAGTGAAATTAAAACCAGCATCCTTCAATTAATGGATAAACTGCGTGCCGATGGACATACAATTGAGGCAGTTGATTTTGATTTGCTAGATTTTATTATCCCGGCGTATTATGTACTTACTACTGCTGAAGCAAGTAGTAATTTGGGACGATATGATGGAATACGCTACGGCGCTGCATCACAAAACGTTAAAGTCCCGTTAACTGATTTTATTAAAAATACTCGTACGGCTGGATTTGGAAAGGAGGTGAAACGCCGGATTATGCTTGGCAGTTTTGTACTTTCTGCTGGATATTACGATGCTTTTTTTATTAAGGCACAACAAGTACGTCAGTTGATTATTAAAAAAATCCAATTCGTTTTCGCTGATTTTGAAGGAGTTATCATGCCGGTTTCGCCAACTGTCGCTTTTCCGCTGGGCGAAAAAC
Source organism: uncultured Chitinophagaceae bacterium (assembly GCA_964242675.1). Classification (GTDB taxonomy): domain Bacteria; phylum Bacteroidota; class Bacteroidia; order Chitinophagales; family Chitinophagaceae; genus JAZKFT01. Next base: position 1,107 of record CAXTDG010000353.1, on the reverse strand, counting down.
AGGTGGATCCGGTAGCTATGTACCTTGCTGATATTTATACAGTTTTTGCTAATCTTGCCGGGCTTCCGGCTATGGCTATCCCGCTTTTTAAGCATTCTAACAGCTTGCCCTTTGGTGTTCAAGTGTTGACAAAACCCTTTTCTGAGTTATCTTTACTTCGCATTTCTGAAATGCTAACGAACTACAGCCAACATTAGTAGACGGAAAGAGTAAGAATTCGCCGGCGTTATCAAGCAGTATTTGTGGCTTGCCACCTTGTAACAAAGTATTTATCTGCGCCGGCATTTTCACAGTAACCGCCCATACCCTGCTAAGAGATGTCTTTTTGACCCAAAGGCATTATGAACCATTTTTCTTAACCAGGTAAAATTCTTTAATGACTGGAACCAGGAACCTTCAGAAGGCCACTAGCCTCATTCAACGCTCTTTTAATAGCACAAAAAAAACCATTCTTCTTGGCACTTGTGCTTTACTGTTAAATTCCTTTGCTGCATACAGCCACAATTTTGATACCGAAAAGCCAGAAAAGGTATCTGAAAAAAAAGACACTTCCACTACTGCTGCCTCCACCGTTGATTACGGTTTCAAAAATCTGTTCACTTCAGACACTTACAATCCAGCTCAGCCTTACGAAGTTCAGTTAAATCCACAGGCAATTCCTTTTGTACAGGATTATATTACCCGCTGTGGCCCCGGTTTAGATAAAATGAAAGGTTGGGCTCAGCCTTACTTCAACCTGATGGATAACATTCTAATTAGTAATGGTATTCCAAAAGAGATGAAGTACTTAGCCGTAATTGAAAGTAATTTGAAACCTTATGCTACCAGTTGGGTTGGTGCGGTTGGTCCATGGCAGTTTATGCCGGGCACTGGTCGCAATATGGGACTGTTGATTAACAATTATACTGACGAGCGTACTAATTATTATAAAAGCACCCAAGCAGCTGCCGTGTACTTAAAACAGTTGTATGCTCAACTAGGCGATTGGCTGTTGGTAATAGCTGCCTACAATGGTGGACCAGGTCGGGTTTTTAGCGCCATGAAAAGAAGTGGTAGTAACAACTTTTGGGAACTACAAAACTACCTTCCGCTGGAAAGCCGCAACCA
>CAXTDG010000352.1:0-5504 GCA_964242675.1 uncultured Chitinophagaceae bacterium | reverse complement strand
GCTGAATAGGCTGTGGAGGGCCTTTCTTTGGGAGGGAATAAGGCCATACAATGGTAATAAGACAGTAATATAGTTTAGTAGCGGGCCCTTTTGCAAATGGTTTTTTAAAACGGATTTGCCTACACGATTAGATGACTGGTACATGAGTATAAATAACAATGAGCGTAGCTATTTCTTTTCTGCGAATGCTGCTGCGTTTCGTTACTGTGTACATTACTTTCTAAGCTTCTTTAATTTCTGGATTCCGTTCGAAAGATATAAGCTGTAGGAATTAAAAATTAGGCTGGCAACATTTTCCCTTTTAAAAAAGTTCTGTTGCCAACATTGACAACAGCATCGTGGCAACAAAAAAATCGTTGCCAACTTTCTGTTGCCACTTTGTGTAAAAAAAAGCCCGGACAAATGCCCGGGCTTTTGAAGTGATATTGAAAACAGATTATTTTTTCTCCGCCTTACCCGCCACGGTCACTTTGTTGGCATTCTTTACATAAGTATCCAGCCATTGGTTTTGCTCCCACAGCATGTGTAGCAAGTTTTCCTTGCCTCGGTAGCTATGTGCTTCATAAGGCAGCATTACCAGCTTCACCGTACCACCATTTCCTTTAATGGCATTGAACAAACGCTCACTATTAATAGGGAAAGTGCCTGGGTTATCATCCGTATCGCCATGTATCAAAAGGATAGGCGTTTTAATTTTATCCGCATAGCTAAAAGGACTCATATCGTGGTACAAATCCGGAGCTTGCCAATAAGTGCGGTCTTCGTTTTGGAAACCGAATGGCGTAAGCGTACGATTGTAAGCACCACTACGGGCAATGCCGCCTTTGAATAGCTTGGTATGGGCCAGTAAATTAGCTGTCATAAAAGCACCGTAGCTATGGCCGCCCACTGCTACACGGGTGCTATCGCCCACACCCATTTCAGCCAGTTTATTAATAGCTGCTTTAGCATTCAGTTCCAGTTGATCTACAAAACTATCGTTGGGTTTGGCGCTGGTATCTTTTGCTACAATCGGCATTTCGGCATTATCCAGCACGGCATACCCTTGCGTTACATAAAAGATAGGTGAAGCCCAACTAATAGTCGTAAAACGGTCCTGCGAACCACGCACCTGTGCCGCATCATCAGCAGAATTAAATTCCCTTGGATAAGCCCACATCAGCACCGGTAGCGGACCATCTTTTTCCTTATTATAGCCTTTGGGCAAATACAAAATTCCGGTCAGGTCAATGCCATCAGCCCGTTTGTAAAATACTTTTTGCTTACTTACGCCATCTAACTGCGGATATGGATTGGTAAAGGCTGTAAGTGGTCGGTCAGCTATGCGACGAACCAAATCTTTCAGGTAATAATTAGGCACCTGCGTTTGCGATTCCTTGCGAGTGATAAGCGTAAGTGATTGGGGATTCAGTACATCCGTTACTACTTCGTATGTGCCTTCCTGGCTGCGCCAGATAATTTCATTTTTCCTGGTAGCTAAATCGTATTTCGCCAGGAAAGGCATGTCGCCTTTAGCAGAAGCCCCGGTGGTATTATTCATCAGCAGTTTGGTGCCGCCATCAATAGTAGCAATCACGGCCCGGCCCCATTTGTTCTCTTTCGTCACCGGATCTCCCGGATCGTTATAAGCATCGTTCTGGCTTAAATCATATAGCTTTTCCAGCGTACCGGTTGATGGCGTGTAGCGATTAGTACGGTTCATTTGTTTGCTGCGCAGACTTTCCCGAACCAGTGCAATAGATGAATCGCCCCACTGCGTACCACCGTAACGCATTGTGGTTTTAAACAACTCTTTCGGCTGTCCGGTAAAAGGTGCGGCCAATGCATACACTGCATCATGATAGGGCACCTGCTTTTTCATAATGCCACTATCCAATGGTTGTGCCCACACAATGGTAGCAGGTTCATCGTCCCGCCAATCAAAGCCCCGTTGCACGTTTTGTGCATTATCATAACCGCTGGGTCGGCCCTCTGCACTAGGCAGTTCGGCCAGTACTTTTACCGGCTTGCCAAACACATCTGTAATGGTAATGGTGCTGGGAAAACCCTGTGCCGTAACGAGGTAAGAAAACGGTTTGTGCAGGGTACGGGTGTACATGTATTTTTTATCCGGGCTTAAATTGATACCTAAATAAATAGCCGGGCTACCAATCTTCGTTTCTACTCCATTTTTATTCTGCACTAGTTGCGAAGTAGTGTAAAACTGAAACAAAGCTTCGTCGTACGGTGTTTTGATCAGATCCTGATAGGTGGCACTGGGGGCGGCTTTACCAGTAGCCTGTTGCACTGCCGGACCTTTAGGCGTAATCTGTTTTGCTGGCGCAGCGCTGGGCAATGCAATAGTAGCTTTGTACTGAATGGTGTTGTCGTCTATCCAGGTATAAGCAGCGCCCAATGTAGTATTCACCGCCTGCTTGCTCCACTTCGCAGCTTTTTGCGTAGCTACATCTACCACGTATAAATCAACCTTAGTGCTGGTAGTATTCAGGAAGGCCAGCTTGGTTTGTGAAGGACTCCAGCCTGGGCTGGATGCCAGCAAATTCTGTGGCAAGCCCGTTACCGGCATCTCCTTGCCAGTCTTAATATTTTTTAGCGTAAAATTATTGATGAACGTTTGGCGACTAGGCGAAAAATTAGCCGGATTGAGCCGTAGCCCTGCCACCCGTACTTCTGGCTGGCCCAATTCTTCAACGGTTGGATATGCATTGCGTTCGCTTAGCAACATCCAGTCACCTTTGCTATCAATGCTTACGCTGGGCGTTGGCTTGGCGAGTAGCAAATCGGCAATGGCTTTAGGTGGCGTTTGGTAGCCAGCATCTGGCTGAGCATTTAGATAAACAACAGAACTGCTTAGCAGAATAAAGAAGAATTTTCTCATGCAGCGGATAAGTTTGGTTTAATAGGGGTGAATGTACCAAAATGCAGCAGGAGTGGGGGGCGTTCATTAAGGATAATTAACCGTAAGAGATCACTAAAGCGGAAGAGAGTTATGTAATCAATAAAAATTGCCCCGTTCTCCTTTTACACAAACGCTAGAGGGCGAACGGGGCAGCAGAAAGTATTTACCAACTTTGATAGGCTACGACTTCAGTTTTTCTTTAAAAAAATCGATGGTTCGTTGCCAAGCCAATTCAGCAGCGGCTTTGTCATAGCGTGGCGTGGTATCGTTGTGAAAGCCGTGGTTTACACCGGGATAAATGTAAGCCATATACGTTTTATTATTGGCTTTCAAAGCCGCTTCATACGCAGGCCAGCCAGCATTTACACGGGTATCCAATTCTGCATAATGAATTAAAAGTGGTGATTGTATTTTAGGTACATCTTCCACCGGCGGCTGACCACCATAAAACGGTACAGCGGCCGCCAAATCAGGAATGCGAACGGCCATTGTATTGGCCACGCCACCGCCATAGCAAAAGCCTACCACGCCTACTTTGCCATTGCAATCTTTATGGTTTTTGAGATAGTTGTATGCATCTACAAAGTCTTGTATCATTTCTTCTTTGTCCCGCTTGCCTTGCATTTCACGGCCTGCATCATCGTTGCCAGGGTAGCCACCCAACGGCGTTAATGCATCAGGTGCCAGGGCAATAAATCCAGCAAGTGCAGCCCGTCTTGCCACATCTTCAATGTGCGGATTGAGGCCACGATTCTCATGCACCACAATGATGCCGCCTAGCCTTCCTTTTGCATCAGCAGGCTTGCACAACAGCCCTTTGATAGTGCCGCCACCTTTGGGAGAATCGTAAGTGATATATTCTGATTTTAACCGGGCATCATCTTTTGCTATCTGAATTTTCTCTTCATAATCAGGAGATAAAAAACTCATGAGAGACGTAACCGTCAGCCCGCCGACTGCATACAGCGAAAGCTTTTGCATAAAGTCTCGCCGGCTTGTCCGGTTATGGGCATAATCGTCGTATAGGTCGAATACTTCTTGCTTGATGTCTTCTTTTTTGATGGAGTTCATATGGAGCTTATTTGGAAAAATAGTTACAATGCATTTCGGAATAAAAATAATAAAGTTGAGAACTTTTACAAGTTTATATATGCACATTAAGTGCATACGTAAACTTGTTTTTGCCTTATTACCAACACTATCTTGCTGCTAGTTCTTTGAATAAAATTTCTTTTCTTCAACTCAATTGTAAAGTGTTTTTTATCTACACTTGAATTATTTACCTCCGCCGTGCGGCGGCGTCGGTAAAGTTTAATAAACCAGAGATTTAAATTGTTCCAGAATCATGATGAGTTGAATAAAAACTTGGGTGCGGTGAGTTTTTAAAAACACTCAGCTTTTATTATGAAAAGGGTAAAACGTAGTAAGCGACGTAAAAGGCTGGAAAGCCTATATTTAAAGTTCTATCTGGATTCGAAAAAGAAAGAGCATGAACTGACTGTAGAAAATAAAAGCATTCATAAGTCAGCAAATTTTAGTCAGCTTTTTTGGAAGAGGTTGTGGCTAACTGTATCAAAAATTAGCCTTCTTTTCCAAATCATTAAAGAAGTAATAGACGCATGCTCTAATCTCTGGTTTTAAAAAGTAATTGTAAGTATGCAAAATATATACACAGTTCTAAAGACATCAGAAGTTGAAGTGAAAAATATAATTGCTAATGTGCATAATCATTATGTTCCAGGAATTCAACCAAAGAAAAAGTTTGGTAAAAAGCAGATAGATAAGAATGGAAAGGTTCGTAAAAGATATTTGCTAATTCCTTCTCTTGACCTGAAAAGCATTCAACAAGAAATTCATACTTATTTAAAGCAATTTTTATTGCCGGGAAATATGCATGGGGCGATTTCAGGTAAGAACAATATCGAAAATGCTAAGCAGCACCTAAACAAGAAATATTTTTTTACCATTGACTTGAAAGACTTTTTTACCTACATCAATTACAATCAGGTTTTTCAAATGTTAATTAAAAGAGGTGTCCCTGCACCTTTTGCAAGAACAATCTCTAAATTGTCTACTTATCAGAAATCTCTACCACAAGGTGCTCCAAGCTCACCAATCATAGCCAATCTGGTTTTTGCTGATACTGTCAAGGAACTAAATGCTTTTATTGATGGAAAGGAAATTGTATTCAGTAATTTCCTTGATGACCTCTGTTTCTCTTCTAATTCAGATTTTAAAAGCATTGGAAATATAATATTGGATATCATTCGAAAGAATAAGTTTTATCCTTCTCACAACAAAATTCATTATAGAATCGACAGCTGCGAAATAACCGGATTAATTTTGCGTGGAAATTCAATCAACATTATTTCTAAAATGAGAGAAGAAGCTAAAACAAACCAGTATTTAAAACCTTATGTTAGAAAAATTGACTACGAGAATGAGCTCATTCAAATCAAAGCTTTAAAAGCAATAAACTAAAAAAGGGATACACCTCCCGGCATATCCCTTTTCAAAATCTTCCGAAAATTACTTACGCATTCCTATTAATGCAATTCAAATCCTCAAACGCAACTTCCACGCGTTTGGCGACGTTGTTTTCACC
>CAXTDG010000351.1:0-5505 GCA_964242675.1 uncultured Chitinophagaceae bacterium | reverse complement strand
ATTTATAGCCTGCTCTTTTTGCCTGCACCTCTTTGCATAACAAACTATTTCGCTGGCTGGAGATTGGCGTTTCCAGACGAACCCAACCGATGCAGGGATTGCCGAAAAATGGTGGAGCAAAAAGCTGGCTGACGGTAATTGAGTTGCTGGGTTCTATGCTGGAGCTGGGTAAAGGAGATGTAGTAACGCTACAGACTAAATGGACGGGCAGCATTTACGACAGCAGTTGGTTTTTCAATCCACGTTTTGCTAAATATCGGCAGCCGGGTAATCTTAAATTCCCTTTCTGGCTAACACCGGATAAATACTATGTGGGTGCAGCCTGGTATCAAAAAGAAATTACCATTCCTGCTAGTTGGAAAGCACAAAACATTCACCTGTTTTTAGAGCACTGCTATACCGAAACAACGCTGTGGATGGACGATCAGAAAGTGAGTATGCAAGACAGTATGGTAGCGCCACACAACTACTATCTGGCACAGCTTTCACCGGGCAGGCACACTATTACCATCTGTATTGATAACCACATTAAAGACATCAACGCAGGGCCTGATTCGCACAGCCTTACCGATCATACACAAGGCAACTGGAACGGCTTGTTCCGTGTACCATCTAAATATGTATTTGAGGCTTATACGAAAGACAGCCCGGACGAATTAAAACCGCAGCCGCCTGTAAAGAAATAGTCATTTATTTAAAAGCTGCAGATCATTAATCAGCATAATATCAACTGCCATTATTGAGAGAGAAAAGGTGAACAACAAATGCTGTATAAAAACGATTTAAAGCTTATATTAAAAAGGAAATGGTTTGTATCAATGTTATCTTTTGATCAGCTAACCTATCCTATAAATAAGTTCCAATTCTGCTTTTTATCAGACAGCAGATTTTGTTTGGCCAATCAAATTGAACCTGCCAATTACTAGTAGCTTATTACTTATTCGAAACTCGTACAAGTACACCTGGCCGAAGCCTGACTGTTGGTTGAAAACTTTCTTTTGTCATTTCCATTTCCCGCTTATCTTTAACCTCCAAATTAATTTTTAAACAATTTAAAGACGAGTACTATGATTAAGCTTCAGGTAATTGGCAACCTTGGAAAAGATTGCCTCACCAATTCAGTAAATGGAAAAAGTGTAATTAATTTCAATGTAGCCCACACCGAAAAATTTAAAGACAGTCAGGGCCAGGTAAAAGAAAAAACAACCTGGGTAGAATGTGCTTACTGGACAGACCGCACCACCGTAGCACAATACTTGCGCCGGGGTACACAGGTTTTTGTAGAAGGTACACCAGAAGTACGCCACTATACAAAGAACGACGGTACACAAGGTGCTTCGCTTTCCCTACGGGTAAGCATGGTGCAATTGCTAGGTCAGAAGGCCGAAAACGGTGCTGGTGGACAGCCTGCTCCTACCAACGGTTATAGCAACAATGGTAATTACAATAATGGCAGTGGATACAGTAACAACGCCCCACAACCAGCTCAGCAAAACAACTATAGCCCTGCACCGGCAACCGCCACAGCAGATGTAGAAGATGATTTGCCGTTTTAATTCCGGTTTCAGTTTATATCATTAAAGGCCTCCTGATTTTTGTCAGGAGGCTTTTCTTTATCTGTTATTTTGCATCCATCATTTCCGCTTCGCTTTATGCTAAAAAACTGCCTCGAATTTTGTGTGGCCCTGCTGCTTACAACCACTGCCACAGCTCAGCAAAAGCTCGTTTCTTATGTCAACCCGTTTGTAGGTACCGGCGGCCATGGGCACACGTACCCCGGTGCCACGTTGCCATTTGGTATGGTGCAGCTAAGCCCCGATAATGGTACGCAAGGCTGGGACTGGTGTAGTGGCTATCACTACAGCGATTCGTTGATCCGAGGCTTTAGCCATACGCATCTTAGCGGCACCGGCATTGGCGATCTAACTGATATTTCGGTGATGCCTGCCGTTAATCAGCAACCTGATACGTTGCCCATTATCAGCCGCTTCAGCCACCAGCGGGAAACCGCTACGCCTGGGTATTATGCGGTCAACTTGCAGAAAGGCGATATATGGGCCGAGATGACCACTACGGCCCGTTGTGGCTTACACCGCTACATTTTCCCTGAAACAAACAACGCCATGATCCGGCTCGATCTGGGGTTTGCCATCAACTGGGACCGGCCAACCGATTGCAGTTTCACCAAGATAAATGACAGCACTTTTATTGGCTACCGCAAAAGCACTGGTTGGGCCAAAGATCAGTGGGTATATTTTGCCATACAACTGAGCAAACGGGCAACTGGTGTTACGCTATTTACCAACAACAAAAAAGAGGCGGATGGAGCAACCACTGCTCACGGGCAAAAAGTAATTGCCTGCTTACAATTCAGTACCAAAGCCAGCGAACGGGTGATGATGAAAGTAGGCCTCAGCTTTGCCTCCGCCGATGGTGCCCGGCAATCGCTACAGGAAATACGGGACTGGAATTTTGAAGGGGTAAAAAAAGCAGCCGAAGATGTATGGGAGCGGGAGCTGAGCAAAGTGCAGGTGCGTAGCCGCAACAAACAGTTTCTGCAAACCTTCTACACCGCATTGTATCATACCTACCAGGCACCTACTATTTATAGCGATGGCAAGGGCGAGTATAAAGGAGTAAATGGTACAGTGGCCCAGGCAAAAGGACTCATCTTTTCTACCCATTCCCTGTGGGATACTTTCCGGGGGGCCAATCCGCTGCTGACCATTACGCAAACGGAACTGGTACCCGCCATCATCAACAGTTACCTGGCTTTCTATAACCAGTACGGTTTGCTGCCCGTGTGGGATCTGGCGTTCAATGAAACGAACACTATGAGCGGCTACCACGCCATACCCATCATTGCCGATGCTATCCTGAAAAATATTAAAGGCTTCGACTACAATGAGGCTTACCTGGCCATGCGGGCCAGTGCTATGCAAAACATTCGTTCTACTCCGGCTTACCGGCAGTTAGGCTTTGTGCCGCAGGATAGCGCCGAGGGTAGCGTAACCATGACGCAGGAATATGCCTACGACGACTGGTGCATAGCCCAGGTAGCTCGCAAACTGAAAGTTTACGACGATTACGAACTCTTCACTAAACGGGCAGGCAACTACCAGTTTGTGCTAGACCGTAAAAGGGGCTTTTTCCGGGGCCGCTTAGCCAATGGTGCTTGGGTAGAACCGTTCGATCCCTACCATTCTTCCGTGGGCCGGGAAAGCATGTTTGTAGAAGGCACGGCTTGGCAACACGCCTTTTTTGTACCACATGATTTAAAAGGGTTTAGCAACCTGATGGGTGGCCGGGAAAAAGTATTGCTGAAGCTGGATTCGCTGTTTACCGTTTCTTCCAAAATAACTGGGGCCGAAGTAACACCGGACATCAGCGGACTGATTGGCCAATACGCCCATGGCAACGAACCCAGCCATCATATAGCTTACATGTATAGCGCCCTGGGCCAGCCCTGGAAAGCAGCCGAACGGGTACGGGAGATTATGGTGCTGATGTACAACCCCACACCCAGCGGCCTCAGTGGCAACGAAGATTGCGGCCAAATGAGTGCCTGGTATGTGTGGAGCGCCCTGGGAATGTACCCCATGAATGCCAGCAGTGGCGAATATGTATTTGGCAGCCCAATGATGGATGAAGCGGCTATCTTTTTACCTGATAATAAAGTCTTCCGTATGGTGGTGAAAAACAATAGCGGCAAAAACAAATACATTCAGAAAGTAAAACTAAACGGGCAGGAATATGCCCCCGTTTTTCTCCGCCATACCGACCTGATGCGGGGCGGTACCCTTGAAATAGAAATGGGGCCAAAACCATCAGCCACATTTGGTGTAAGCCCGGAAATGTGGCCAACGAGTATGAGTAGGTGAAGCATGAATTATTGAAATACTACTACTTGCTGTTTACTTTAAAATATAAATCAGGTTATTCTCAGCATAAACTTTTATAATGCGTTAAATCATGAGTAAAAAAACGATCCTCACCTGGAAAGATGCCGACGAATTGGCACAGGCAGCCGCCTATTTTTTTGTAGCCGAATGCCAGCGCTGCGTGGCTGAACAAGGCCGCTTTGTAGTGGCGCTTTCTGGTGGCAGTACACCTAAGAAATTATTTCAGTTGTTGGCGCAGCCACACATCAGCCGCAACATTCCATGGAAGCAGGTTTTCCTGTTTTGGAGCGATGAACGCTTTGTGCCACTTACCGATGACGACAGCAATTACAAAATGGCTAGAGAAGCCCTGTTGGATCATATTTCTATACCTAAAAAAAATGTATTTGCCACGCCTGTAAAAGGAGACCCGAAAGATTGTGCAAAGCAATATGAGGCTGCACTTAAAGCGTTTTTCGGAGGCAATAAAACGGTGTTCGACTGGTTGCTGCTGGGTATGGGGCCGGATGGACATACGGCATCACTTTTCCCTGGAACAGATATTCTGGAAGAGCAAAAGCGACTGGTAAAACAGGTATGGGTTGAAAGCAAAAACACCTGGCGGATCAGTTTCACTTATCCACTCATTAATAAGGCAGCAAATGTAATCTTCCTGGTGAGCGGTGCAGAAAAAGCCCCTATGCTAAAAACTATTTTTAAAAAAGGAGTACCTAAAAATCCATTACCCATTCAGGGTGTTGAGCCTACCAAAGGGCAAGCCTGGTGGCTGGTAGATGAGGCCGCTATGCAGTAGGTTCTTTTTAAAAACAAAAGCACTCCGATACCGGATTGACGAGCCTAATTTCATAGCCATTATTAAAAGAAAAACTCATTGGAAACACTTATAAAAGTTCCTGACTTTACATTAAAAGATCAGGACGGAAACGACTTCGCCATCCAGGATTTTATTGGTAAGAAAAGACTGGTCATCTTCTTTTATCCAAAAGATGAAAGCCTTGTTTGCACCAAAGAAGCCTGTGCTTTTCGGGATAGTTTTGAGGTGTTTCAGAATGCCGGCGCAATGGTTATTGGCATTAGTGCCGATAGTGTTGATAGCCACAAATCTTTTCAGCAACATCATCGTTTACCCTACACCTTGCTTAGTGATCCGGGCAACAAAGTATTAAAAGCATTTGGCGTCAAAAATCTGCTGTTTCTTACTGGCCGGGAAACATTTGTAATAGATTTAAAAGGGAATATCGTTTTTCGTTTCAAAGCCATGCTAAGTGGCAATGCCCATGTAGAGAAAGCACTCCATTACCTTGCAACAGCAGATTGACTGATAGTATAATGCACAAAGGAAAAGCCCATTCTCTTTTCAGAAAAAAGGCTTTATAATAAATGGCTTTGGATGCCAAGATAAGGGCAATAAAAAAGCACCAAGTGTTTAAATATTGGCGGTGAAGCCAGCACTTAACTTACTAACCCGGTGCTATGCAAGGAGTCTGATAAAATGGTCTTCAAAATAGAAAAAAGCTTACAGTAAATTTCAATTTATCCGGTGAAGGACATCCTGAATTCAATTGTAATTTTGTTTTCTACTTTTGAACCTAACACCTTTCTG
>CAXTDG010000350.1:0-5520 GCA_964242675.1 uncultured Chitinophagaceae bacterium | reverse complement strand
GCAGGAAACCCGTGCCGGCTACGAAAAGCAGTTGAGTGAAACCCGTATGAAAGCCCTTCGCAGCCGTATGAATCCACATTTTATTTTCAATAGCCTCAACAGCATCAAGTATTTTATTCTTAAAAAGGAAAACGATACAGCAGAGTTTTACCTAAATAAATTCAGCCGCCTGTTACGCCTTATACTCGACTACACCACCCACGAAACCATCACCTTACAGCAGGAATTAGAGGCCCTGAATGTGTACCTGGAAATTGAAAGCGTACGTTTCGACCAATCGTTTCACTACCACATACAGGTGGATGAAACCGTTGACATTGATTCCATTAACATACCACCGCTGCTGCTACAGCCTTTTGTAGAAAACGCTATTTGGCATGGGTTGGCAAATAGCGAAAAGGACGATAAAGTCTGCCGCATTCATATTTCCCGGCACAACGGAAATGTAGTAATGCAGATAAAAGACAATGGCGTAGGCAGGCGGGAATCGGCCCGGATTAATGCTAATAAAATCAGCCACAACAGCCATGGGTTGAAGATTACTGACGAACGGGTAATGCTGTTCAACAATACAAATAAAGGGCTGCTAAATATAGACGTACAGGATTTAAAAGATGAAACAAACGAGCCCGCCGGTACCACAGTAAATATTACCCTCAAAACAACTTAAATCATGATAAAAGCAGTATTGGTTGACGACGAAAAACTGGCGACAGAAACGTTGCAGCTACAGTTGAAGAAGCTGCGGAAAGACATAGAAATTGTAGCGGTATTCAACGATAGTACAAAAGCACTTGCCGAAATTCCAAAGCTGGATTTTCAGGTCCTTTTCTTAGATATAGAAATGCCCCGGCTGAGTGGATTTGAACTGTTGAGCAAATTGATGCCCTTTCAGTTTGATGTAATATTTGTAACGGCTTACAACCAGTACGCACTGGAAGCATTTAAGTACAATGCCATTAGCTATTGCCTGAAACCGGTGGATGATGTTGACCTGCAAAAAGCGATTGAAAACTGGGAGCAAAAGCAGCAGCCTACGATGCAAAAAGAGCAGTTCGAAAACTTTTTTGCCGCTTACCAGATTGCCAATGCTACTTCCCAAAAAGTAGCCCTGCCTACCACCGATGGCTACCAGTTTATTCCGGTACAAAACATCGTTCGCTGCCAAAGCCAGGACAACTACACCCACTTTATTCTAAATAGTAAAGAGAGCCTACTTATTTGCCGTACACTGAAAGAAGTAGAGAAAATACTGGCCCGGCGTGGCTTTCTGCGGATTCACCAAAGTCACCTTATCAACCCGGCTTATCTAAAAAAATATAGCCGTAGCGATGGTGGCTCGGTAGGCATGGATAATGGCGACGAACTACCCGTATCGCCCCAACGCAAAGATGCCGTAGTGCAGTTGTTTGAAATGATACAGCGGGATTAAAGCCCCCTCTAAATCTCCCCCAACGGGGGAGACTTAGAGGGGGCTTTAGGATTGGTTATTCCTTTTTGCAATTCTTCGCTCTAATCTTCTCCATTTCTCTCCCCCGTTGGGGGAGGATAGGTGGGGGCCTTTATCGCCCTATAAATGGCTTCCTGAATATTGCTCCGCACATTCAGTTTAGAAAGTTTCAGGTTGTCGCCGCCATCTGGGTTTACCCGGTTGCTCAGGAAAATAAATAGCAAGTTGTATTTAGGATCGGCCCATACGCAGATGCCGGTATAACCTGTATGACCAAAGGTGAGCGGGCTGGCACTAGGGCAGGGGTAGGCCGCTTCCGGCGTTTTGGTATCGTTGTTTTTCTCCGGTTTATCGAAGCCCATGCCCCGGCGGCTAATAGGGGTTTGGTAGGCGGTAAACCAGTCAATCGTCTCCTTTTTCAAGTAGCGTTGGCCATCAAAAGTGCCACCGTTCAGCAGCATCTGATATAGAATTGCCAGGTCCCAGCCATTGCTGAATAGCCCAGCATGACCGGCTACATTTCCAAACATAGCAGCACCAGGATCATGCACATAGCCATGCAATTCCTGCATCCGAAATGCCTTTTCCTTTTCCGTGGGGGCTACTTCGCTATTAGCAAAATGCTCAAAAGGTTTGAAGCCGGTAGTACGCATACCCAGCGGTGTGTAAAAGCTATCCTTTACATATCGCTCCAGCGGCTGGCCGGTAATTGCGGCTACAATATCACCCATCAGGATAAAGTCGTTATCGCTATACACATATTTCACTTCATTATTTACCACAGCGCTGGTAGCAATGCGGCTGTTCATCGTGTCTACCCAATCAGTCCGCATATACAGGCTGTCAGCCACTGGGACGGTAAAATTTGTAACTGGTGTTTCGCTAAACTTATCTGCATTGGGATGGCCATCTTTCCCAGTTACTTCTTTGTAAAATGGAATAAACGACACCATTCCTGCCTGGTGCAGCAGCAGATTTTCTACCGTCAGGTTTTCTTTATTAGTATTTAAAAGCCAGGGCAGGTAGCTGCTTATCTTTTTTTTTAAATCCAGCTTGCCTTGTTCCCAAAGCTTCATCACAGCCACATTGGTAGCGGAGATTTTGGTAACGGAAGCCAGGTCATAAATCGTGTTTTTAGTAATGGGTAACGTACTGTCGTAAGTTTGATAACCGTATGCTTTTTGATACAGCATCCGGCCATCTTTTACTACTGTTACTACACCTCCCGGAGTTGCTTTTTGGGTAATAGCATTATCCATCAGCGAATCAATCTGCCAACCCATATAAGCAGCATTAATGTTCATTTTCTGCGGACCAGCCGGTAAAAATTCCGAACGTTTTACAATGCCACTGCCGTATTTAAATGCGTCGCAAACGGTTACTGGCAGCGTACCACGGGCTGTGAATTTTCCCATTAGCCAATCAGCTGCGGTTGCTTGAAAAACAGAATCATCCTCGTATACTACTGCCAGGTTTTTGCTATTGCAAAATGCCTTTGCCATATAGCAGTTGCCAAACAGCATTACCAGTGTTTTAGGATTAGCCGCTTCAATGGCGTGGATGCGGTCAATCATGCTCTGCGGAATGCCAAAGTTGTTTTTAGGATACCGGTCAATGCCATGCAGGCTGATAATGACACGTTTGTAACTACTGAACTGTGGTGGGTTTAGGCTATTGCCACTATCGCCTTTTTGTATATTAAAGGCATCCACATTTCCCAATGTTTTCAGCTTACTGGCCAGCACATTTTCCGAAGGGCTATTGAAAGCAATGTAGGCTGTGCTGGATTTTGCCACTACTTGTTTTGCTTTTTTACCAGCCGGTTTTTGTACCGTTATTTTTTTAGATAAAAACGGCAACATACTATCTTCTAAAGTCAGCACGGTTAAGGCGTTCACCGCTACTTCCCGCCGCAGCAAAGGGATTTCTCCATTCAAATCAGTGGTTATCCGGCTGCTATCAACCGGCGCTGTTTTACCCACTACGTATTGGTATTTGGCCAGCAGCACCCGCTTGCATTTATCAAAAACGCTTTCCCAAGTCAGGCGGCCATCAGCAATGGCTCCCTTTATTTTTAAAATGCTTTGCGGCACACTGCCCGGCAGGCATAACATGTCATTACCAGCAATTACGCTTTGTACGCTAGCTTCTCCATCGGGGTAATATTTCTTTACGCCCTGCATTTCCAACGCATCGGTAAACGTAAGGCCCTGGTAGCCCAGTTCATTCCGCATCAGACCGGTTATGTTTTTATATGAAATAGAAGTCGGCTTGTTCTTTTCATCGTCAATAGCTGGTATGGAAAGATGCGCCACCATTACGCTGCCAATGCCTTTTTTGAAAATTTCCCGAAACGGGTATAGTTCCAGGGAATCCAACTGTGCCATCGTTTTATTAATGACAGGCAAATCGAAATGGCTGTCCACCGATACATCGCCATGGCCAGGGAAATGCTTGGCACAAGCCATCACGCCTTCCTGTTGCATGCCTTCCATTATGCGACTACCCATCAATCCAACCTTGTATTTATCTTCTCCGAAAGAACGAATACCAATCACTGGGTTGGCGGGGTTGTTATTAATATCTACCACCGGGGCATAGTTTACATGAATGCCAATGCGGCGGCACTGCCGACCAATAGCCCGGCCCACCTGGTACACCGTTTCGGCATCGGTCATGGCACCCATCGTTAATTGGAAAGGAAAATTCTGTACGCCGCCAAACCGCATTCCCAGGCCCCATTCGCCATCTACACAAACCATTACCGGCGTTTTAGCCATTCGCTGAATGCGGTTGATCAATGCTGCCTGTTGCACCGGCGTTCCCTGGAACAGGCACACCGCTCCCACATTGTACTTACTGATCAACGAATCAACCTGCTCATCAAAAAAAAAGGCTTGTCCGTCTTTTATAGTGCTGGTACGAATCACCATGAGCTGGGCAATCCGCTGGTCGTCGCTTAAAGAATTGAAAACACTGTCTGCCCAGCGGTGAGCAGCGGTAGTATCAGATTGGGACCGGCTAAATAAAAAAGAAAAAGTAAAAAGGAATAAAGCTGCGAAACGGTGAAGCATAACTAAAGTAGGAAAGGGTAAATGTACGCCGTAGGGGCGAACCTATGTGTTCGCCCCACATCTCCCTCTCACATTGCATAATTAGGTGAGGTTAGCAAGTAGGATTGGTGTGGGTTAGCGTGTGGAATGAACACACAGGTTCACCCTATGAGAAAACACTCAACTCCACAGTCAAAACACGATAGCCTTTGCTATTGCTCAGTAGCATCTTTGCCCTATCCTAAAAACAAAGCGACACCCCTTTCCCATTCTCCATTCTCAAAACCCGCCTTTACAACATCCGCTTAATGCCGGCATTCCCTGCCGGCATTTTTTTAATGCCTGTTCTGCATGATTACTCTTTTTACCATTTCTTATCTTTCGCTCAGTCCTTATCGTCGCACAACTGTGCTATTTTTGTGCTACAGGAGAAAAGGAAGTGCCCGACGTTATACAATTATTGCCCGACAACATAGCCAACCAGATAGCCGCCGGCGAAGTAATACAGCGGCCCGCCAGCGCCGTAAAGGAATTGCTCGAAAATGCAGTAGATGCCGCTGCTACCGAAATAAAACTGGCTGTAAATGATGCTGGTAAAGCGCTGATACAAGTAACGGACAATGGCAAAGGCATGAGTGGCACCGATGCCCGAATGGCATTTGAGCGCCACGCCACTTCCAAAATTCGATCTATTGATGATCTGTTTCATATCCGCACCATGGGTTTTCGGGGGGAGGCGTTGGCATCTATTGCAGCGGTGGCACAGGTAGAATTAAAGACCAAACGACCCGAAGACGAACTGGGCACACTAATAGAGATTGAGAACAGCCAGGTAACGAAGCAGGAGCCTGCCGCCACTGCCAATGGAAGCTGCCTAAGCATGAAGAATCTGTTCTTTAATGTACCAGCTCGGCGCAATTTTCTTAAAAGCAATCCCAGCGAACTCCGCCATATTATTGATGAATTTATTCGGGTGGCTATGGCTTTTCCCGATATTCATTTTTCGCTTACCAGCAA
>CAXTDG010000349.1:0-5531 GCA_964242675.1 uncultured Chitinophagaceae bacterium | reverse complement strand
TCCGTTCTGTAAAAGAACAAATAAGGTTAATTATAAAATCGCCAAGGCATAATTGGTGTTAACACATTGTAGAAATAAATTTTACAGAATATTTACTCATGATCCCTTACACGATTGTATCATTTCTGTTTATGCTACACGAAGTGGATCTGTGAAAAGGGCTTTAAGTTTTATTCTAAAACTCTTTGATTCAATAGTCTTCGTATTTATTTACACGCTAAAGACAGGCGATTTAATTAGCGATCAGGTTTTTTATTTGTTGTTGCAGCACAGCAGGATCCCGGCTCAACGAAAGCAGTTGTTTTACATTCCATTTAAACAGGCTACCGTCTTTGCTTACAGCATACATCAGTGCTGTTTTTTCATTGAAATAAAGTTCCTGTATGGGTTTGCCATTTGTGTTGATCTGGCTGATGAATGGATAGCCGGTAAATTCAATCCCTTCATTGTAAATGTTACTGTTGTACCAGGTAAGTACATTACCTTTTTCGGTAGCCGCCATTATGTAATTTTCTGTAGCACACAGGCTTGTAATAGTGCCGCAATTAGATGTTGGTTTGCATACCAGCGGGAAGCTTGTTTCGGTTGAATTAATGGTGGTATCAACATCGTAAGCGGTGATAAATCCGTCCACTGTTCCGCAGAACAATTTATTGTCCTCTGTTTTGCCCACCTGCCAGGCAATGGTATTGGGCGTTAGATAATTATGGATCAGATCCCAGGCTTCGCTGTTGGAAATCTTTCTCATTAGCACACCGTCTTCTAACCGGTACACCAGGCAACTACCGCCGGTGGGAATATTTAGAAAATTGATTGCTATCAGCTTATTATCGGGGGAAATTTTTGCTTCAACCAGAGAGCTGCCACTTGCAAAATCAGGCGGTAACCTGAGCGAAATATTTTGAACAGAATTTTCCTTCAGGTTAATTAGATAACCCTTAATTGGGTCAGCCTGACTCGCAAAATAAAAAAGTAAAGCCAATTGATTTCCATCTTCTGAAGCCACCAGAAAAGCATCCCGTATTAGTGCTGCACTGTCAATAATCCTATACAGCTTGCTGATAATGGCTTGTTGCTTACTACGTTTTTCAACTACCGTAAAAACGGGATTTACTTTGCCTGTGGCAGCATTCATAGCTTTAATTACCAGCATTGTTTCAGCAGCATTAATATCTTTAAAATAAAGCGTATTGTTTACCTGGTTTGTTTGTACCGGATTTACATACCGATCTGAAAAATAAGAATCTCTCGTACGCTGTACAACAGACTGGTTGTACTTTTGGTAAGGTTGCTGAAATAGTCTGAGCGTATCCTGATTAATGGCTAAAAATAATTGCTGCTCAGGCATATAATGATAAGTGGTAGCGTTAACCCCTTCTGTATAACCAGCCTCTTTTGTAAGCGAAAAGTCTGCTCCTGCCTTCTTTAGCACTTCATAAAATCCATTGATCGTGTCCTTTTTTACACCAGTTGTATCCCAGGGCATTATCTCAGAAATATCAAGCGAATCGTACAAACTGTGGCCTAGGTAGTACCGGTTCATGATGTTGTAATTATTGGTGTCGGGGTTTTGTGTGTAGGCTTGTACGTAGTAAGAAAATGCTTCCCTGGTATAAGTGGCGGCAATGGCATTTCCCTCTGCCACCAGTAGGTTGGCGGCAGATACCTGATCCAGCTTTTGCTTTGCTGTAAAGAAGTAAAGCGTCATTAGTATTAGTGCCACCAGCGTTGCTATACCCAGAAAAAGAAACATTCGGATATGGCCGATTCTTTTCAGTTCGTCCGACTCAATATTTCTAGGTTCTTCTCCGGTAATGGCCCCAATAATCTTAGTCATTGCGGTAGTAAATCCGGCAGCTTTGTAATCAATCGATTTGTTTTGCTGGCTCAGTTTTACATAGGGTTTCAGGTCTATCCAGTTGGGCTCGTATTTAAACTGGTGCTGCAATACAGGCGGAATACAGTTCGTTGTGCTCCAGTTGAAGTTTGTTTCCTTTTCATTCCATTCCAGTGTACCATCTGTCAGTACTATAAAAATATTTTTCAACCCATTTTCTTCATCATGGTGCTGTTGTATCCAGGCCTCCACTTCTGCACATACCCATTTGGAAGAAGCCGCAATAGGCGAAGCCAACAGGATGAAATACCGGGATTGAACCAATGCCGTTTCTATTGCCGGCCACAGGCCCGGGCTGGCTGTCAGGTTTGTTTCATCCCGAAATACATTCAGATTTCTTTTTAGCCGATACCAAGGTTTTCCAATGTTTTCTATTCCTTTCTGAATGATTGGAGCAATATGTCCACAATCGGCATGAGAATAAGAGATGAAAGCATCTGTCTGAGGCATGTATTTAGAATGAGGCTAACCGATTAGCCTTAAAGATAATCAGTCGTTCTAAAACCCACCAACGATTGTTGTGCAATAGAAAAAACCTACCCCTTCCCTGTCGTAGCAGAATTAAACACCCGGCAAAAGTTGCCACCGCCTACTTTACCAATTTCGGCTTCGGTAAAACCAGTTTGTAGCAAGGCTTCTACTACAGCGTAGTAAAATCCAGTCTTTTGATCTTGCCAGGCTTCATTAGTGCGTTCGCCAACACGTTTGTCATTGCCGGGTCCACGCTGGCCATTATTACCGGATGGCGGGCCGCCGGGGCGATGGCCGGTATCACTACCAGCAGGCCTTGGGCCAAAGCCGCTACTGGCAGGATATCTGTAAGCTGGTGTAAGCTTAGTATCGGTGCCAATGCATACATGGTCAATGCCTGCTACATCAACCATAGCCTTAATGTTTTGAGCATATTCCAACGGCGTGTCGGCCAGGTGCGTCCATACACCAACTACACCACCTGCATCAGCTACTGTTTTTGCTTCATCCTTACTGATTAATCTGGGCCGCATCATCTTAGCCATATTCGCATTTTGCCCCAGTTGTGTATCGAGGCCGGTATGCGAAAGGAGCATTGGTTTAGTAGAAACTTTCAGTGCCGCATTAATGGTGTCGTTGCTGGCATGTGTAAGGTCTATCAGGATGCCAAGTTCGTTGCATTTCCGAATCACATCTGCACCAAAAGCAGTAAGCCCGCCAAACTTTGCGGCGTTCGTATATACATCGCCCAAGGGCGTGGATGCGTCGCTATCATGCAGCAAGCCTAGCTGCCTTACGCCTCGTTTATAGGCTACATCCACCTTGTCAAGCTGCCCTTCCAGAAAATGGCAGCCTTCTACCGATTGAATAACAATGGGCTTGTGTTTTTTATGAGCAGCCTGTAAATCGGACAGATTGAAAGCCCGTTTAATGCTATTGGCTTCCAGCACTTTGTCCATGGCAGTTATGCCATTAAGGAAACGCTGGTACGCTTCGCCGGGTTGTACGTTTCTTTTGTAGTCGGTTGCAAAAGTCATAACGATAGCTGACAAGCCAGCTTTCTTCATTTCACCGGACAGGTCTAGTTGAGGGCCGGGCAACTCCGCTATATCGAGTGGTACATCAGTATGATTATGCGTATCAATGCCCATTGTTTTAGCTACAATTGCCGCCACCTTCGGGTCAATATTTTCTGCCCATGAAAAGTGTGGGAGAAGCATCATGGCTGCTCCGGTGCTGCCGATAGTGCTAATGAATTTTCTTCGTGACCATCCCTGATTGTTCCTGCTCATCTTCTTTAATTAAAATTTGCCCCCAAATAACCAACACATAATACTACATAGTGTATGTAATTGACCAGGGCAATAAAGTTATAGCAGAACAATTTGCTGCTACGCTTAGTGCTATCAACACTGAAAGTACTGCTACGAAAAGGAACTGTGCCTGTATGAATTGTAACAACTAAAGAAGTCGAAAAGTAAACGGCTCCTCTCTTTTACAACCGTTGCCTTTCCTAAGCTTATTTAAAAATTAATGGCAAAAGACTATGACCCTAATATTTCAGTTTGTATGTTGCAACAGTGTTTCAGCATGCTGATGGTACTGGTTCATACAGTTTAAACAACATCAGCTATGCATTGCCTATGAGTAGTGAACCTGCCGTAAGTGTGTTACTGAATTTGTGAAGGAGCAGTTTGTTGTATGAGGAGGAGGATGAATGAAAACCGGAATTGCTAAAGAGTCGTTATTCATAATTAAACCTGACAACACATGAGCACTATTAAAGTAAAAGACGGTACCGAAATTTATTACAAAGACTGGGGCACCGGGCAACCTCTTGTTTTTCACCATGGCTGGCCTTTGAGCGGCGACGATTGGGACGGACAAATGATGTTCTTTTTGGAGCGGGGCTACCGGGTAATAGCCCATGACCGCCGGGGGCATGGCCGCTCCTCCCAAACAGCAGTAGGGCACGATATGGATACCTACGCAGCCGACGTAGCGGAACTTACCGCAGCGCTTGACCTAAAAGATGCCGTACACATTGGCCACTCAACCGGTGGTGGCGAGGTTATACGCTATGTGGCAAAATACGGAAAAGACCGTGTAGCCAAAGCGGTACTAATTAGTGCCGTTACACCCATTATGGTGCAGAACGAAAGCAACCCGGATGGCGTGCCCCTTTCGGTATTTGATGAAATACGGCAGAACACCGCTACGCAACGCCCACAGTATTTCCAGGATTTTACCATGCCTTTCTATGGCTACAATCGCCCAGGTGCCAAAGTATCGCAAGGTGTTCGGGACAACTGGTGGCGCCAGGGTATGATGGGTGCTATAAAAGCCCATGTAGACTGTGTAAAAGCCTTCTCGGAAACCGACTTTACAGCCGACCTGCAAAGTGTAGAACTACCTGTGCTGGTACTGCATGGCGAAGACGACCAGATCGTTCCCTTTCCTATCTCTGGTGCGAAGGCGGTGAAGCTATTGAAAAATGGAAAGCTTATCTCCTCTCCGGGTTTTCCGCATGGCATGCCTACTACAGAAGCGGCCACTATTAACAAAGACCTGCTGGAGTTTATTCAATCATAATGGGTTCTTAGTATTTAAAAACCGCTGTTACGGGCTTGTGCTTGTAACAGCGGTTTTTGTAAATTCATCAGATCTTACTGCTCCGATCCCTTTCCCGAAGCGGAGGTGGGAGCACATAACGACCAAGGCTTTGCGCTGGCCAATGAATTTAATGAATGATTTGATCACAAGCCACTAGGTTAACGCAACAGCCCATGTTGTGCATAGCCAGTCCGAAGATTTTGTCAAAGGCTATCGCCACTCCTAACCTGACAACGGCGTGGAAAGGTTTACAATATGCCCGAGCGGCTAACCTTGATAAAATATCGATTTACCCTTATAGGCATATCTTTGTTTACTTACAGTCTGGCTGTACAGTTGCCGCTTCTGAAAGGACAACATGAAAGAACGGGAAGAAATACTCTGCAGCCATGAGTAAATAATTCACTAACCTTAAATTTAATTGTATGCCGAAAAAGACAGCTGAACCTAGGAAGAATAAGCCTACTAAAAAGAAAAGCTCAGCACAGAAGAAAGCGGATCCAAAGAAAAAAGCACGGTAAGGTCAAAACGCAGAGAGCCCGGTTCACAG
>CAXTDG010000348.1:0-5542 GCA_964242675.1 uncultured Chitinophagaceae bacterium | reverse complement strand
CTACAAAAACTGGGTGCAGAGCTACCGCGACCTGCCGCTACTCATCAACCAGTGGGCCAACGTGGTGCGCTGGGAAATGCGTACCCGCCTGTTTTTGCGTACTGCCGAGTTTTTGTGGCAGGAAGGCCACACCGCCCATGCTACGTCACAGGAAGCTGTAGTAGAAACGAAAAAGATGCTGGATGTGTACGCCGATTTTGTAGAAAACTGGATGGCATTGCCCGTGGTAAAAGGCATTAAAACACCCAATGAACGCTTCGCCGGTGCAGAAGATACGTATTGCATAGAGGCGCTGATGCAGGATGGAAAGGCGTTGCAGGCAGGTACTTCCCATTTCCTGGGGCAGAATTTTGCCAAGGCTTTTGATGTGAAGTTCAGCGATCAACAGAATAAGCTGGACTATGTATGGGCTACCAGCTGGGGCGTAAGTACCCGGCTTATTGGTGCCCTCATTATGGCGCATAGCGATGATGACGGCCTGATACTGCCACCCAAAATTGCTCCGTTGCAAGTAGTGATTGTTCCTATTTATAAAGGCGACGAACAGAAAGGTGTAATTACCGAAAGAGTACACAAAATAGTAACTGAACTAAAAGACCTGGGCATACGGGTGAAATACGATGATAATGATAATGCCCGGCCTGGTTGGAAGTTTGCCGAACACGAAATGAAAGGCGTACCTATTCGCATAGCTATTGGAGCAAAGGATTTGGATAAAGGAACTGTAGAAATAGCCCGGCGGGATACGAAAGCAAAAATGAGTGCCGGCTTTGATGGCCTGTCATTTTACATCAAAACGCTGCTGGACGAAATACAGTTGCACATGTACAACAAGGCAAAAGAGTATCAGCAGCAGCACATTACCCCAGCCAACAACTGGGACGAATTTGTAACCTTGCTCGACAAAAAAGGTGGTTTTATAGCTGCCCATTGGGATGGAACGGGGGAAACAGAAGAAAAGATCAAGGAACTAACCAAGGCAACTATCCGCTGCATTCCGCTGAATAACCTGCAGGAAGCAGGGAGCTGCGTACTTACCGGGAACCCTAGTAAGGAACGGGTTTTATTTGCCAGAGCTTATTAAAAATAAAAGGATATGGAAAACTTCGACGAGCAGAAGCCGGACTTACTATCCACCAGCTTTGTAAAAGTAGATGACGTGAGCGGCGAAAACTGGCGTAGTGCAGCCTCATGGGCCAAAACGATTGCTATTATTCTAACGGTATTTTGTGTACTATTAATTGGGGTTTTTGCCTTATTCGGTTCGCTGCTTACCCGGTTGAGTTATCTGTTCGAAGGCAGCCTTATCATCATTTTTCTTTTTCTTCTCGTTTTTATTGGGGTAGTAGCTGTATTTGTAGTTAGCCTTTTTCAGTTTAGCAAGGGCGTCAAAGAAGGCGTTGAAACACAGGATACCATCCTTTTTGAAAAAGGAATTAATAGCCTGAAAGTATTTTTTATTCTCACCGGCGTATTTTCTGGTCTTTATATTCTTATTTACCTCCTCAACATTTTTGGCTCTTTATGATCTCAAATGAATGGCAGCAGGATAGTAGCCTGCTACACAACCACCTGACCGAAATTCAGATAGATGGAGAGTTGAAAACCAAGTTGCAAACTATTGTTACCTGGAGCAAGTTCACCGCTATCGGAGGCTTTATTAATATGGGCCTCAGCGTTTTGATTTTGATCATTCGTCCTTACTCTGTTTTGGCTGGAGAGTCCAACCTTTTTTCCAGCTTTATAACGCTTATTATCTCTTTTTTCGTCAACTATTTTCTGCTGAAATTCAGCAATAGTCTTAAGAACAGCCTCGACACTGAAAACCAGGAATCATTCACTATAGCATCGGCAAGCTTACGTTCTTATATGCGGCTGATTGGTATTTTGATGATAGTAGGTATTTGTATTATGGTGTTAGCCTTCTTTATAATAATGCTGAGCCGCATGTAAAAAAGCATTTCCATTTCAGTAAAATACTAAACCCTTCTTTTCCCTATTGCTCCTTGCTTATTGCTTCCTTGCCTATTTCATTTATTCCTTCGTAGCTAGGTAATTATAATCTTCCAGCAGCTTTTCCAGAAAGTCGCCGGTATCCAGCAGCGTGTCAATTTTTAAAACCTCCTTTACCTTATAGGCTACCCGATGGGCTGTATCGAACCGGTGCGTTTTGTGTAGCTGATTCAGTACCGATTTAATGGCGTTGATATCCCGGTCGCTCAGCCGCATCACTTCCGGGAACTGCACCTTGTAGTTTTCCGTGTTTATCTGCTGGAAAACGGTATCGTTGATGCCAATATTAATCTTGGTATTAATGACAGTAGTTCCGGCTGCCATATCGCCCAGGCGCTGGCTGCTTTTTGTAACGGCAATTACCAGCACCACAATCAGCCCCAGGATGCAGGTAACGATAAGCTGGTAAAAAATGATCCAGCGGTTTACAAACGAGCGGTTCAGCATACCAAACATTATCAGCACCGGCAGCCACTCCCATACTCTAAAAATCCAACGCATCAGGTACTGGCCCAGGTGCGGTTCGCCACCTTCCAGGCTCATTACCCGCAGGCCCATTATTTTTTTTCCAATGCTTTGTCCGTTGTTCAATACTTCCATAGCCAGGTTGTAAAAAATAAAGGGAATATCTACCAGGAAAATGTCTGCCCCCATGTTTTCTCCAGCTTCCAGCCGCATGCTATCGTACAAAATATAGCGCATACCCAAGGAGTAAATAAGTAGTAAACCCAGGTCGATAAAATAAGCAAACAGCCGCTTATGAAATTCGGCTATCTCAAAGTCAAGCGAAATATTGAAGGGGGTACTGATGGCTACGGTACTCATGAACGAAAACGCATTTGTTTTGGGAAAGTAAGCAGATGTAACGAAACAAAAACATAAGGCTTATAAAGCGTAAAAAATAACCAGATAGTTATTTTCTTAACGCTTAAAAGAAAATGCCTGAGTCAAGAAAAAAGCATTCGTTTTTAGAAAATATTCTTACCATATTGTATCCCAATCAGGCGATTGCATTTTTTGTCAATTACAAAGTGCTTCTATACCGGAAGCTTACTGATGCAACTTCATCCATAAACCATATAAAAAAGGAGTGTACACCATGGCAATTAATGCATTTATTACCTTCTTCGATGTTGCCCCCGGCGAATCCATCCAAAAAGGAAAGGAAAAATGGATAGAAATACAAGGCTGGGACTGGGAAATAGAAGCAGAAACGAGCTGGACGAAAGGCGGCGGCGCAAGCGTTGTTAAGCCTACCCCTGGAAAAATGAATTTCGAACACTATTTCGACATGGCATCACCCATCATTCTCAACTACATCTGCACGGGCAAGGCTTTTCCAAAAGCTGAATTGCAAATGATGAAAACAACCGGCAAGGGAACGCCTGAAACCTATTTCACCATGACCATGGAAGGGGCCTTCATTACCAAAGTATCAAACTCAGGAACAGAAGAAGGCCTTGTGATGCAGCGGATAGAAATGGTGTTTAAAACGGTGAGAATTGAATACAAGGCGCAGGACAATAAAAATGGTACACTTCTTCCACCCAAAACCTATAGTTGGGATATTCCAGCGGGTATGTCTACATCGTCGTAAACTTTTGGGAATGGCTTAGTGTTCGGAAGAAATAATCATCTCCCCTACCTTAATAATTGCCTCTACTTACTGGAATAATGGCATAGAAACAATTACATAAACAAGCAACGAGTACAAGCAGCACAGGTCTAATAATCATAACGCACTTTAATATGCTGTAGCGTTTGTTTTTTTAAAACTATTAATTATTTTGTTAGCAGTATGGACTTTTCACCTGTTACAGCCGTCTCCATCATTATCACAATCATTTACAGTATCCTACTGCTTTGGGGAGTATGGATCGGCGTACGTCAGGTGTACCAAGGATTCCGTCGGCCGAAGCAACTGTTGAACCCCCTGTTCGGCAATAAAATAGCCATAACCATCTTCACCGTTCACTTGATAATTGTGTCACTCGATCTGTTTGTGTGCGGGCCATTGGCGCTGCATTATAAAAGCAAGCTATGGTATTGGGGTGGTCGCATAGCCCTGCTAACGGCTTCGCTACCGGTAGCCTTTTACTTCAATCGCAATCCGCAGTCGTTTGGTAAGCTCATCGGGATATGGGTGCGTATCCGCAACTATTTCGAAATCTCGCTGCACGTATTGGTAGGCGCTATTGCACTTAACTGGTTTTACTACTACGGGCTGCTGTACTGGCTCGTAGCGTATCGCTATCTCGATGTAGGGCCACGCAGGCTTTTCCAGACTTTCTACAACACACCAGAGAAACTGGCAAAGCGTCCATGGGCACCTACGCTCAATTGGGTAGTTATCGTCTTAATATATGTGCTCACTGCCATTGCCATTTATCACCGGCAGGTAATATATGCAGCGCCGCCGCCCGACGAAAGACCGGAACATGTGGCGCAGCCCTGGGAGTGGATAATTGTTGTGGCTATCAACGTAGCTATTGCCATGTTCTTTGGCACCTTATTGCGAAAA
Source organism: uncultured Chitinophagaceae bacterium (assembly GCA_964242675.1). Classification (GTDB taxonomy): domain Bacteria; phylum Bacteroidota; class Bacteroidia; order Chitinophagales; family Chitinophagaceae; genus JAZKFT01. The sequence continues at coordinate 1,008 of CAXTDG010000348.1, read as the reverse complement.
TATACCGGGCCGGGACCAGCTGCAGATCTGCTACCACACCCGGAAATGAAAGCAGCCAAAACATCGGCTGGTGGCTATTTACAATAATCTAAGCACAAAAAAGTCTATGCAAATTCCTGACATTACAAAAGGCAATGCCGCCATTGATCGCTTGCTGGAGGTGACGACTAACCCGAGGCACCGCTATATGCTAATGAGCTATGCCAGGCATCGCCTCCTGGAATTTTCAGGGCATTACGAGGACGTTCTTACAGATGACATGATGAGCGACCACCCGGTCTACAACTTTCGGGCATTTGGCCTCGATCTTAAGATAAATGGTAAAGACCAAGTGCGGGCACTATACCGAAATTGGGCAGAGACCAACCAGTGTGTGTTTTATGCAGAGGATGAAGAGGTAGCCGTTGGCGACAATTTTATTGCATCCAAGCTTACGGTATATCAGCAGGTGTGGGGCGGAACGCTCTTTGGCACCAAACTGCTTCGCCTGCTACCCAAGTGGTTATCACGGTTTCTCTTTATCAAAATGCTCAGCCTCAAGGTCAAGCCTTCCCTAAAAAATATGTACCTGTACAAGAGCCACGAGCAATGGTTCTGGCCGTATGACGACCGCTGCCGGTTACTGCGGGAAGATGTTCTTGAACCAGATCGATCAACCTCCGAGGCCATGAAGCTGAAACCGCACCAGGTGCTTACTTCGGCCCAGGCAGCGGAGCTATTGCTTCCTCATGTAAAGCCCTTACCTGATTTCGATGAGTATGTACTTCAGCAAGAAAACGAGTTGGTTTGATAGATGGAGCTTGTTTATCCAGATGCGTAAATGTTTGGCTTGCAGTTCATTTTCTACGGTACGCTAATTACTGGCCATCTGTACTAATTTTTTAAATCTACCCCTTAAAATATAGTTATGACTGAATTAGTTGAAGCTCCATTTTCCCTTACTGATAAACGGGAACTTGCTAATGAAATAAACACTTTGCTGGAAACGAACGGGCCCTCCCCTAATAG
>CAXTDG010000347.1:0-5554 GCA_964242675.1 uncultured Chitinophagaceae bacterium | reverse complement strand
TACGGAAGCCATCTCTTTTTCCATTGATTGTGCCGACCAGGAAGAAGTGGATTATTACTGGGAAAAGTTAACTGCTGACGGTGGCCAAGAAAGCCAATGTGGATGGCTGAAAGATAAATTTGGTATGAGTTGGCAGGTAGTACCCAGAGTAATGCCGCAAATTTTAGGTGGCGCTGATAGAGCCAAAGCCCAACGTGCCATGCAAGCCATGATGAAGATGAAAAAGCTTATTGTAAAGGATCTGGAAGAAGCTTAAGAAGTAAATCATACGAAAGCTAGAGTGGTATTGCGATTACACAATACGTTTTTGAAAAGGATAGCAAAAAATGATGGATAATAATAGCCCCGATAGATATGATTCCATCGGGGCTGTTCCGTAAATGGAAGCAAACTTTTCTGCATTCAGTTAGTTATCGGTCAATAGCCTTTCGTTAATGTACTTTTGACGTAGAAATGAAGAAGTCCGCCGAAAAAAGAGAAGTCTGGTTGCGTGGCCCGGTACCGGGCATACCACCATTGCTGCAACCTGTAGCGCATGCACTGCTACAAGCCCGTGAAGAGATAGCTGAAATGATGAAAGATTTCCCTGAAGAAAAGCTTTGGGAAAAGCCTGTAGGGCTGGCTTCTGTAGGTTTCCATTTACAACACCTAAGCGGTGTGTTGGATAGAATTTTTACCTATGCCCGTGCAGAAAAACTAACGGACGAGCAATTACAATATTTAAGCAAAGAAGGCAAAGGAGAAGAAAATAAAGCCAGTATCGAGGAGATGATTGAACGGTTCAACCTACAGGTAGATGATGCCCTCGACCAACTTTGGCAAACAGACGAAACAACACTAACAGATAACAGGGGCGTAGGTCGGGCTAACTTGCCATCCACCGTAGGTGGATTGTTGTTTCATGCAGCGGAACATACCATGCGGCATGTAGGGCAGTTGCTGGTAACTGTAAAAGTGTTAAAGGAGAATTAGTCTTTTGAAAGAATAAGGATTGATTCTTTAGAAATGATTTCTATAATTTCTTCAAACCGATCAATAAAGAATTGAATTAAATCACTTTTAGAAGTGTTGCCAAGTTTGACCAAAATTAACTTGTAAGGTTGTTTTTTCAACAAAAAGCTATCGTAAAAATCACTGTCTTTTGTAATAACTATTAATTGTTGCTCAACAGAAATCTTATTAATCTCCTGGTCTGGAGTTTTATTCTGTAATTCCAAATCAAGTGTATGAATACACTCATGGCCATTAGCTGTAAAGACCTGCTTTAAAGAAAGAGGCAAGTGGGCATCAATCAGAAATTTCATGCAGCTTTCAATTCAGCATTTTTCTGTTTCAAATGAATTAATGCATATTGTAAACATGCCTGAAGGTCTTCCTTTTCTAAGTCTGGAAATTCGCTAAGCAAATCTTCAAAACTATCGCCACCTGCTAAGTATTCAAGCATCCCCTCTACAGTATATCGCATATTACGAATGGTTGGCTTACCATGCGCTATTTCAGGATTAATTGTAATTCTATTTAATAGAGAATCAGCCATACTCTTTTTTGTAAATGTACAAAATTTGAAAGCAGACCAGATAAGCTGATTCAAATTCAAAAAGCCAATCTACAACATCTGTAATTTGGCTTTCTAACTATTGTAAACAGTTTTACCCCATCACCTTATCTGGCGTAGCAGGCAAACTTCTTATCCGTTTCCCTGTAGCATGATGTACTGCATTAATAATCGCTGCAGTGATTCCTGTCGTTCCAATTTCACCAATACCCCGACTACCCACCGGGCTAATATTGAAATCAGGTTTGCCAATAAACTGGATATCAAACTCCGGAATATCCGCATGGCAAGGCACGTGGTAATCGGCCAGATCCTTCGTTACAGGCCTGGCGGTGTTGGTGTCGTATTCGGTGGCTTCTGTAAGTGCCTGGCCGAGGCCCCAGATAATGCCGCCAATGATTTGACTACGAGCTGTTTTTTCATTTAGTATGGTACCTACATCCATTACGCTCACTACTTTTTTCACCCGTACTGTACCGGTTAGCGGATCCACATGCACTTTTACGTAGTGAGCACCAAAGGAATGGAAAGCAAAGTTTTCCCGTTTCGTATCCTCATCTGCCTTGGCAAATGGATTCTCTTCCTTCTTCGGTTCGCCGGGTTTGGGTTGTTCCTTTTGTGGCGGGTTTCGGGTAGATACATTCGTAAATCCCTCTGCCTCCAGCACCTTCATTTTATTGCGTTTCAGTAGCTGGGCATAGGTTTCCCCTTTCGCTAGATTACTTTCTAAAAACAACTTTCCATTTTCTACTTTCACAGCCAATTCCTCTGCTTGGTATAATGGCGATTTTTTATCTGCAATCGCCATTTTAATAGCCTTGCTCTTGGCTTGCAAAGCGCCAGCCATCAAGGCTGCACCTACCGAAGCTGAAGTTTGCGAGCCACCGGAGTTAGCACCTTTCGGCATAGTTGAATCACCCAATTTGAACTCCGAATTTTCAACCGACACACCAATATTTTGCGCCAGTATTTGCGCCATCACGGTATAGGTTCCGGTACCAATATCCTGCGTAGCCGAAGCGGCTACAGCCCGACCATCATCATATAGTTTTACCTTAACCGTAGAAGGTTGCCGGTTGGCTGGATACGTTGCCGTTGCCATTCCATAACCCACCAGCATTCCATCTTCCTGCATCGACCGGGGCGTTGTATTTCGGCTTTTCCAGCCAATCGTATCTGCACCTTTTTGATAGCATTCTTTCAGACTTTTTTCCGACCATTCTTTTCCCTCTGGATGCTTCTCGGCATAGTTAATTAGCCGCAATTCCAGCGGGTCCATATTTAGCTTTTCAGCCAGTTCATCTATGGCTACTTCATAGGCGTACATGCCCACCGCTTCGCCGGGGGCACGGGTAGGGCAGGGAGTTACTTTGTTCAGCCGAACAAGGCTATGTGTTACATCCAAATGTGCCGCTGGGTATAGCATTTTCGTAGCCACACCAGCTTGCTCTACAAATTCATCCACAAATGAAGTTTCGCTGGTAGTAGCATGTCTTACGGCATTCAGTTTACCATCGTTTCCTGCGCCCAACGCAATCTCCTGGATGGTACGGGTGCGCCTGCCAGCCGTAGTAAACATCTGCATTCTATTCAGCGTCAGTTTCACCGGCCGACCAACCTGTTTTGCGGCCATTGCCGTCATAATTGCATGGGGCCACATAAAGCCTTTTGAGCCAAATCCGCCACCTACGTATGGCGACAAAATCCGCACTTTTTCTGCGGCTATCCCCAGCATTTGCGCCACCATGGCACGGGTGCTAAACACAGCCTGTGTGGTATCATGAATCGTCACTTGGTCGCCTTCCCAAATGGCCGTAGCCGCATGTGGCTCCATGGCATTGTGGTGGTACACCGGCGTTTCGTACGTGTGCTCACTTTTCACCGGCGAATCGTCTAATGCCTTATCCGTATCGCCTTTTTGCGTTTGCGCCTGCGCTCCGCCTAATCCCGATTTTGGTTGATATTTATCGGCCATTCCTTGCTCCAGTGTTGCCAATGGTTTCTCTTCGTCATATTCTATTTTCAGCAAAGCCGCACCGTGTTCTGCCGCCTGGAAAGTATTGGCTACCACAATGGCAACATGCTGACCATTATAAAAAATCCGGTCGCTTTGCAGCGGCAACAAATCCTTTTCGCCGGGCCGCCCCCCTTCCGCTTGCTGCAAATCAATCTGGTGTAGTTGTATCGAATTTTTATACGTAATCACCTCTACCACGCCTTTATGTGCCTTGGCTGCCGTAGCATCAATGCTACGAATCCGGCCTTTGCTGATAGGGCTTTGCACCGTCACCGCATAGGTCAGGTTTTTCGGAAAATACTCGTACGCATACGCTGCGCCGCCGGTCACTTTCAGGCGACCATCTTTGCGGTCAACCGGTTTACCAATTATGTTTTCCATACTTTAAAAGTTCACATGTTTACGTGTTCACCCGTTCACTTGTTGTTTATAATCTATCATCTTTTCTCTATTCATCTTCCAGACTTCCAATCTTACGCTCCGTTTCGTGTCTCACGAAACGGAATGCCAAAACATTTAACCCCTCCGGTTTTCACATCACTGGTGGCCCAGTTCAATCGGTTTTTTTATGGGCCTAACAGTAGTAACTCCGATTGAGCTTCTGTGGCGTTGGCACCGTTGAAAAGTTGTACTACTATTAAGCTTTTAAGGTAGAAAAGAATAAAGCGAAGATTGCAGCGAATCCGCAGGGTTAGAAAACCGGAAACCCTACGATGAAATTTGATGACTGCTATTCTTCATTAACAACTAACAATTCACAATTAATAATTATCAACTGTCAATTATCCATTATCAATTACCCTACAACTTGCATCAACGCCTTCACCAACGTTCTTTTCGCCAGTTCCACTTTATACGCATTGTATTGGTAAGTTTTGACGCCTTGTAAAGCCACATCAGCCGCAGCTTTGAAACTATCTTGGTTAGCTGTTTTTCCTATCAATGCTTTCTCTGCATCTGTGCTGCGCCAAGGCTTTGTTCCTACACCGCCTAATGCAATTCTTGCATTGCGGATAGTGCCGCCACTTACTTCCAACGCCACCGCTGCTGAGGTAAGTGCAAAGGCATAGGAAGCCCTGTCTCTCACCTTTTCATAATGAGAATTGGATGCAAACGAAAGCGCCGGAATTTCTACCGCTACAATCATTTCGTCGGGTAGCAGAGCATGTTCTTTTTCAGGTGTTTGTCCGGGTAGTAAGTGGAAGTCGGTGAATGGAATCGAGCGTTCACCTTTTGCGCCTTGCACTTTTACTACGGCATCTAAGGCCGCCATAGCTACGCACATATCCGACGGGTGTGTAGCGATGCATTTATCGCTGCCACCAAGGATGGCGTTGTAACGATTGTATCCTCTGATAGCTGAGCAGCCGCTTCCGGGTTCTCTTTTATTGCAAGGGGTAGCGGTATCGAAAAAGTAAGGACAACGGGTGCGCTGCATGATGTTGCCAGCGGTGGTAGCCATGTTTCTTAGTTGTGCTGAAGCACCACTCAGTAACGCCTGGCTGAGCACCGGGTATTTTTGAGCGATAGTAGCATCGTAAGCCAGGTCGCTATTGCGAACGAGGGCACCAATGCGTACTCCACCATTTGGCAGCGACTCAATTTTCTGCAACGCTTCCAGATTGTTGATGTCTACCAACTGCTGCGGCCGCTCTACGTTCATCTTCATCAGGTCGAGCAGGTTGGTGCCACCGCCTACCAGTTTGGTAGTGGTGCCGCCTGCTAGTGCATTAATTGCTGCCTGTTGATTACTGGCTTGGGTAAAGGAAAATGGATACATTTTTTATAATTGATAATTGACAATGGATAATTGAGAATTATTAATTGTCAATTGTTAGTTGTTAATGAAGTGTGTGCGGTCTTTGCTTTTTACCGCAGGGTTTCTGGCTTTCTAACCCTGCGGACTCGCTGGCTTCTTGCTGTCTTGTCTTCTTTCTTTGTCTTGAAACAAAGAAAGAAGCAAAGAAAATTCAAGAGAAAAC
>CAXTDG010000346.1:0-5557 GCA_964242675.1 uncultured Chitinophagaceae bacterium | reverse complement strand
TGTTTAATAACATAATGACCTGCCAGTAGCAGAGGTGGCCTGTTACAACTGCATACTAAAATGAGAAAAATAAATAGAAAGAGTGCGTTCACTTTCACGATGCAGTAGCTTGATTATTAAATAGCAGAAAGCATTAATTCACCGTAATGGTATCCGTCAAATACCGATCATTGTTTTGCAGAAATTTGATGTAATAAATACCAGGCTGTGCTGCTTTAAATTTGTAAATAGTTTGCCCAGATGTTAATACGTCAGAACAAACACAGCCTGTATCTTTCTCATTTACTTGTACGGTGGTAGTGTTACCAGTTGTAGTTGTTTGCAACTCTTCAAACTTACCGCAGCTACTAAAGAAGTAAAAAGTGATTTTCAAATCAGTTTCCTGGTTAGTTAGTAAGGTATTGAGGCCTTCTACATTTCTTACATAACCATTGGTATAGTATGTACATTGATCTTCTGCTTTTTGCTCTTTATTACAACCATCAATAAATGCACAAAGAACAATTACAGTAATACCAGTAATTAAAGGATGTTTCAAAGCAATGCGTTTTTATGCCTGACGATGAATGCCTGTATTAAGTTGCACTGGTAATGTGAAAAGAAACCAAAATTGATATGGCCTGTTACTACTGGCTACGAGTTTTATTGCTGTACCACTTCCAACTATAAAAATTTACGCTTCTACCCTTTCAAACCACTGAACCAATGTCAGATACTCTTTTTGTTTCTGCCCGGGAAATGCAGACCACATTTGAAACAGTCTTACTTAAAAACGGTTTTTCCAAAGATAAAGCCAGCCAGGGCGCCATCATTTTTACGGAAAATAGCATTGATGGTATCTATACGCATGGCGTTAATCGGTTTGCTCGTTTTATAGAAGCTATTCGCAAGCAACATGTTGTAGTAGACGCTGTGCCTACGCTGCAAAGCAGCTTTGGTAGCTTAGAGCAATGGCATGGCAATTTTGGCCCTGGCCCGTTGAATGCATTATTTGCAACAGATAGAGCTACGCAACTGGCAGCTAGTAATGGCATTGGTTGCGTAGCATTAGGAAATACTAATCACTGGATACGGGGTGGCACCTATGGCTGGCGGGCCGCAAAAAATGGGTTTGTTTTTATCTGCTGGACTAACACTGTTGGCATCATGCCTGCCTGGGGCGCTACCGATGCTAAACTGGGTAATAATCCATTGGTATTTGCTCTGCCTTACCAGCAAGAAGCTATTGTGCTGGACATGGCCGTTTCACAATACTCGTACGGCGCTATGGAACTGGCCCAACTGCGGGGGGGGCCTTTAGCTGTAGCAGGTGGCTATGATACAGAAGGCAATCTTACAACCAATCCTTCTGTTATCCTGCAATCTCGGCGACCGCTACCCATTGGTTACTGGAAAGGTGCCGGACTATCATTGCTGCTCGATCTGCTGGCTGCTGTTTTATCCGGCGGATTGAGTACGCATCAGATTACAGAAAAAGGAATTGAACATTGTTCGCAAGTGTTCATTGCCATCGATATTTCCAAACTTGGTACGGCTTCTTTGGTCGCTCAAACTGTGGAAGCTATCATTTCCGATTACAAACAGTCCATCCCTGAAAACGATGCAAGTACAATTACCTATCCTGGCGAAAAAGTGCTGGCCACCCGCAATCGCAACGAGCAAAACGGCATCCCGGTTTTGAAAAAAGTATGGGAGGAGATATTGGCACTTTGAGCAACCTATTGTTGCTGAGTCTTCATTTGTTCTGTTATTTCCTGAATATCTTTCAGCATAGATTGCTGAAAATCTGTTTGGTATTTAGTTGTCATAATTGCCATTATATCCTTTGTAATGTCAGGCATCTGGGTTAGCATTTTTTGCCCGGATTTAGATTTATAAAAGGTACTAAAATCATCAATTTCTGCCGCGGTAAAGTATTTGTCATAGATATCTACCATATCTGTGTTAATCAGCTTCAAAGCATTTTCCTTTGATTTCTGCATACTTCTTTCCATTAATTTTTGACTCATTTTAGATATATCTACATCACTACCTGCATTGTTGTTACTTAATACTGTAGCCATATTCTTCACCATTGATGCTGTCATTCCATCAATGGTTTTTATCATCAGAGAATCCTGATGCATCAGGGAAAAGAGTGCTTTTATCTTTTCTCGTTTAGCCAGATCCTGTGATTGTGCATGAGTAGCTAACGCAAAGAGTACTATCGTGGTAAAAAATACTTTAGACATAATTTCCAGATTGTAATGCTTTAAAAATTAAGATTTTTAAATGTAGGTTGATTAAATAACTTCTCAGAAATGATTCGAAAAGCACCAAAACAAATAGGCTGCAAAAACCTGTAATAGCTTATGTTTATGCGTACTGCAATCTTTCCCAAAAATTACTATCTGCTTATGCAAAAAATAATTACCCGCTGGCTATTAGTAGCGCTTGCTTTGTGCCAATTCGTAATAGCACCTGCACAATCTGCCGAAGGCGTTCCTTATTTCTCCGATCCCGCCTTGTCGCCAGATGCTTCAGAAATTGCTTTTGTTTCGGGCGGCGATATCTGGACGGTGCCTGCTAAAGGTGGCGAAGCCCGGTTGCTAGTATCGCATCCCGACTATGAAAGCCGACCCGTGTATTCTCCGGATGGCCGCTACCTGGCTTTTGCTTCTACCCGTACCGGTGGTGGCGATATTTATATGCTCACCATTGCTACGGGTTCGCTTAAGCGCCTTACGTACGACGATACGCCGGATGAAATCAGCGCTTGGTCGGCCGATGGCAAATGGATTTACTTTTCTACTGCCGGGCGGGATATAGCTGGTATGCGGGACGTGTACCGGGTGCAGCCCAACGGTGGCACGCCTATGCCCGTAAGCAACGACCGTTATGTAAGTGAATTTTTTGCCGCCCCAGCCCCAGATGGAAAATCGATAGCCCTGACGGCACATGGCGTGGCATCAACGCAGTGGTGGCGCAATGGTAGCAGCCACCTCGATCAGTCGGAGATATGGCTGCAACCGGAAGGCAGCACATCTTACAAGAAACTTACAGAAGGTGGTGCTAAAGAACTATGGCCAATGTGGAGTGCCGATGGAAAAACGATTTATTACATTTCAGATAAAAGCGGTATACAGAATTTATATGAACGGGCAGTAAGCGGCGGAGCAGCCAGACAGCTTACGCAGTTTACCAAGGGCCGGGTGCTATGGCCTTCTATTTCAAGCAACGGAAAAGCCATTGTGTTTGAACGGGATTTCAAAGTATGGTTGTACGATATTGCTACAGGTAAAGCTGCCCCGGTATCCATCATCCGTAAAGGAATTGCCGCTTCGCCGGAAGCACAGCTTACCCGGCAAACCGGCCCTTCTCGGGAATTGGCACTATCGCCGGATGGAAAGAAAGTAGCGTTCACTAGTCGGGGCGATGTATTTGTGGCTTCTTCCAAAGAAGGTGGTGATGCGTTTCGGGTGACGACGACTCCGGCAGTGGAAGGTAGCCTTGCCTGGGCGGGCAATAGTAATAGCCTTATCTATACCGCCAACCGGGATGGAGCGGCACATTTATATGAATACAATTTCATTACTAATACCGAAACACCCCTTACCAGCGGTAACCTGGATGATGGAGCACCGCTGTTTAGCCCGGATGGTAAAAAGCTGGCCTACATACGGGATGGCAAAGAACTACGGGTAATGGACAGGGCTACTAAAGCAGAAACGGTAGTAACAAAAGGCTATCTCAGCCGTCCACCATTTTCCTCGGCTGGCGATGTTGCCTGGTCGCCGGATGGCAAGTGGATTGCTTTTGCAGAATATGGCGCAAAGTCGCTCCGCAACGTGTATGTGGTAGCTGCCACTGGCGGTGAAGCAAAACCTGTAAGCTTTTTGGCAAATACTTTTACCGGCGGCATTGTATGGACAAAAGATGGCAAATCTATTTTGTTCAGCACCAGCCAACGTACCGAAGATGCCATCGTTGCCAGGGTAGACCTGGTTCCGCAGCAACCCCGCTTTCGGGAAGACCAGTTTCAAAGCTTATTTATAGATCAACCTGCTACACCTGCACCGGGGACTCCCCCACCTGCAAAGCCTGCTGAAAAAGCCGCACCTGCTGTAGATACTTTATTTAAGAAACTTGCTACAGGTAAAACCCCAGCACCTGTAAATATTGTATGGGATGGATTGCGGCAGCGACTAAGTGTGTTGCCGGTAGGCGTGGATGTAAATGACATCAAAATTAGCCCAGACGGCAATACTTTATTACTAGCCGCTTCTGTAGCTGGTCAGCAAAATTTATACACCTGGTCGCTGGACGAACTGAATAGGGATGCTTCCGTTTTGAAACAGCTTACCAGCACTGGCACCAACAAAAGCTCCATGCAGTTTTCGGCGGATGGCAAGGAAGTGTTTTACCTGGAGGCAGGCCGCATTCAGGCTATTTCCTTGGATTCTAAAAATGCCCGGCCTATTGCAGTATCAGCGGAAATGACGGTTGATTTTGGCAAAGAGAAAAAAGAAATTTTCAACCAGGCCTGGGAATTACAGAATAAAGGATTTTACGACCCGGCTTTTAATGGTGCCGACTGGAAGGAAGTGAAAGCCACCTATGAGCCGCTGGCTGCCGGTGCCGGTACGCCGGATGAATTGCGCCGCATTCTGGCACTAATGGTTGGCGAACTAAACGCTTCGCATTCTGGCGTTAGTGGCCCGCCTGCTCAAAATGTTGTTGGCCATACCGGGCTTCGCTTTAATGCTGCTGAGTATGAGAAGGCTGGCAGGCTAAAAATTACGGAAATTATTTCCCTAAGTCCGGCAGCTATTGCAGATGGTATAGCAGCGGGCAATTATGTACTGGCAGTTGATGGAACGCCTGTTTCTGCCACTACCAATTTCGACCAGTTGCTGGAAAATAAAATAAACCGGCGGGTAGTACTGACCATTGGCATTACTGCTACAGATACGGGTAAGAAAGTAACTATCCGGCCGGTAAGTATTGCTGCGGAAAAAGGACTGCTGTACAAGCAGTGGGTGCAGCAGCAGCGGGATTATGTGGCCAAAATAAGCAAGGGCCGCCTGGGCTATGTGCACATGTTCGATATGAGCCAGGAATCGCTGAACCAACTGTACCTGGATATGGATGCCGAAAACCAAAGCCGGGAAGGTGTGGTGGTGGATATTCGTAACAATAATGGCGGCTTTGTAAATGCCTATGCACTGGACGTGCTGAGCCGCAAAGGCTATATGACGATGACCGTTAGGGGTCTGCCGCCTGCCCCGGCCCGTACGCAATTGGGCCAGCGTTCGTTGGAGGCACCGACTATTTTGCTGACCAACCAGCATTCATTGAGCGATGCAGAAGATTTTAGCGAAGGTTACCAGGCTATGAAGCTGGGAAAAGTAGTAGGCGAGCCAACCGGTGGCTGGATCATTTATACCTCTAACGTGCCGCTGTTTGATGGCACTACGGTACGCCTGCCCTTTATAAAAGTGACTGACCATGAAGGTAAAAATATGGAGATGCATCCTCGTCCGGTGGACATCGCCGTATCGAACCCACTGGGCGAAAG
>CAXTDG010000345.1:0-5578 GCA_964242675.1 uncultured Chitinophagaceae bacterium | reverse complement strand
ATGTAAACGCCGATGGCTGGCTGGATATATATGTATGTGCATCTGGCCACATGAGTAATGCCAATCGGAAGAACAAACTCTACATCAATAATCACAATAACACTTTTACCGAGTCTGCAGATGCATACGGGCTAGGCATTTCAGCTTATACTACGCAAGTAAGTTTCTTCGACTATGATATGGATGGAGACCTGGATTGTTTCATGATTAACAACAGTCCTATTCCCATTAATCAACTTAATTATTCCAACCGCCGGGATTTACCTGAAGCACAATGGCCTGTTGGGCAATTTTTGAAGGGTGGTGGCGATCATTTATTCCGAAACGACAATAATCATTTCATCGAAGTGACAAAGCAAGCCGGAATTCATGGCAGTCTTATCTCATTTGGATTGGGTGTTTCCGTCGGTGATATTAATGGTGATAATTTCCCTGATGTATTTGTCAGTAATGATTCCTACGAACGGGATTATCTCTATATTAATCAGAAGAACGGAACCTTTAAAGATATGGCTGAGGAATGCTTGCAACACCTCAGCTTTTCCAGTATGGGCGCAGACATTGCCGATATAAATAACGATGGTCTACCGGATTTTTTTACCACTGATATGTTGCCGCTAAATGATTATCGGCTAAAGACAACTGGTGCTTTTGACAACATCGATTTATTCAATGCGAAATTGAAAAATGGCTTCTATTATCAATATACTCAAAACTGCCTGCAGTTAGCTACCAAAAGCGGTGTGTTTAAGGAAATAGCCAACTACGCAGGTGTAGCAGCAACCGATTGGAGCTGGGGAGCTTTGATGATGGACATGGATAACGATGGTTGGAACGATATCCTTGTTTGCAACGGTGTGAATAGGGATGTAACTAATCTTGATTTTATGAATTTTTTCGCTGATGAAGCTTACCACAAAATGGTGCTCAGCGGCAAGAAAAAAGAACTAGACCAATTACTCAAGGAGATTCCCCGCAATCCTATTCCCAACCAGGTTTTCCGAAATGAACATAACCTGAAATTTACCGAAACAGGTGAAAGCTGGGGTATGGCACAACCTTCCTGGAGCAATGGAGCTGCTTATGGTGATTTGGATGGAGATGGAGACCTTGATATTATTGTTAATAATGAGAACGGCTCAGCCTTCATTTATCAGAATAATTCACGGCAAATCAACCAGAATAATTATCTCAGTTTATCGCTAAAAGGTAAGGACAAAAACACCTTTGCTATTGGAACAAAAGTGGCGCTGTATGCAGGCGCCCAAATCCTTACCCGAGAACAAATTCCGGTTCGGGGTTTTCAATCTTCGGTGGATTATAAATTGGTAGTTGGTCTGGGCAAAATAACAAAGATTGATTCGATGATTATTACCTGGCCTGACCGGTCTGTTTCTAAGTTTAATCAACCGAAAATTAATACAACACTTATACTGCAATGGCCGGATAGTAAACCGGTTGACATGCCTGCAACTTTACCGAATACAAATACTTTTTTCACAAAAATCAATAGCACATTCGATAAGCATAAAGAGGATGATATGATTGACTTTTATGCCGAACGAAATGTGCCTCGCCTGCTTTCAAAAGAAGGTCCGAAAGCTGCGGTGGCCGATGTAAACGGTGATGGATTGGAGGATGTGTACATTGGTGGTACGCCAGCCCATGCGGGGCAACTGTACCTGCAAACAGCAGATGGTAAGTTCACTAAAAAAGAGCAGTCCGCTTTTGCGCCGTTTGCCACCTTTGAAGATGCTGCCAATGTATTCTTTGATTCAGATGGTGATGGTGATAAAGACCTGTTGGTTTGCCCCGGCGGGAACACCACCATGCCCAACAGTCGGGAGTTGCAATTACGTCTCTTCAAGAATGATAGAAAGGGCAATTTTACACTAGACGAAAAAGCATTTCCAAACGTTGGAATGAACATATCGGTAGCGGCAGTAAATGATTTTAATGGGGATGGCTCTCCGGATGTATTCATTGGTGGGCGTAGCTTTCCGGGTATTTATGGTATTACGCCCAAAAGCTACATCATGCAAAATGACGGGCATGGATATTTTACAGATGTTACCCAAAAGACAGCTCCCGAAATAGCCAATATTGGAATGGTTTGCAATGCCACCTGGGCCAATGTTTCCGGCGATGCAAAAGCCGAACTCATCATTGTTGGCGAGTGGATGGCGCCCCGAATTTTTTCCTACACTGGCAATCATTTTACCGAGATAAAAAGCAACCTTAATAATTTGAATGGCTGGTGGCAAACGGTAATTGCTGCCGATGTAAATGGCGATGGCAAACAAGATCTGATTCTTGGAAATATCGGTGAGAATTTTTATGTCCGTCCTGATAGTGCAAAACCTGTAAAACTGTGGGTAAAAGACTTTGATGGCAATGGTGACCCAGACAAGATTATGAGCTATACCATTGCCGGAAAAGACATGCCGCTCTTCTTGAAAAAAGATATGGAAGAGCAAATGCCATCCATCAAAAAAGGCAACTTAAAAAACGAGGTTTTTGCTAACAAAACAGTAGAGGAATTATTTCCTGAAGCTGTCTTTCAAGATGCAGTGCAGAAGTCGGTAAATTATGTTTCTTCCTGCGTGGCCATCAATCAAGGCAATGGACAATTTGCAATACAAAATTTGCCACCTATGGCGCAGCTTTCCTGTATCAATGTTGTTAGCTGTACTGATGTAAATAGCGATGGTTTTCCTGACCTGGTTTGCGGTGGAAATCAGTTTGGTTTTTTACCGCAGTTTGAACGATTGGATGCTTCATTTGGTGATGTATTATTGAACAATGGTAAAGGACAATTTACCTGGCAAGACGATACCAAAACAGGCCTCGGCCTTCGTGGCGAAATGCGGGATATTGCCATCATCAAAAGCAAGACGAAAAACTATTTTCTCTTCCTGCAAAATAGCCAGGTGCCAATGCTGTACGAGTTGAGGCAGACGGCTGACCATAGACAACAGAATACAACAAAATAATTCATTATTGCTGGCGTTCACATCACGGGTAGGCTGTTCAATTATTTCTTTATGGGCCCAGCTATAGAATAAGCATTTAGCGACATTGGCGATGGCACCGTTCAAGGAGAGAATATCTATTGAGCAACCATGGATTTTAGCAGCGCTTACTTATCTTAGGAACGTCAAACTAATAACTCTAACAATACAATTCTCATGAACAAACTTCTGGTGGTTCTATTCTCGTTCATCGCTTTCAACGCAATTGCACAAGACAATCTCACTGCACAAGCCAAACCAATTGTGGAGGAAGGCAAACGACTTTACAGGTCGGAAATGGCCTCCTGGTATGGTACGGATATTTTTGTTGAAAAGTATCCAAATAAGGAAAATATTGGTGGCTATTTATCGTACATGGATGCGGATGTTGCGAAATGTATTTTCTTTTCAAACGCAACGGTGCCAAAGGTGATTGGAACTATTTCTTTTGATAGAACTTATGATACGAAAACAGCAAAGGCTGACCTAGCAGAACGAGAATTTACATCAACTGAAAAAGAATTGTATACCATTAGAAAGAAGGCATACGAGGAGATACAAACGGATACGCTTTTCAAATCCTACAATAACACAAATTTCAACTTGATTCCGCTGATTAGCAATAATGAAAAGAAAGTGTATGTGCTAACAGGAACTAGCAGAAATGATGTTGTCATTTTGGGCAATGATTATCTGCTCACTTTTGACAAAGAGAATAATGTAGCAAGCAAAAAACAACTACACAGGAACATTATTCCAGTGGATTATGGTGATGAGAAGAATAAGGATAAAAATGTAGTAGGCGCAATGCACTCACATCTTCCTGAAACAGGTGATTTTATTACTGCTACAGACATTTGTACATTGATGCTGTATGAAAAGATCGCAAAATGGAAATCGCACAACGTGGTTTCAAAAAACTATTTGAACATTTGGAATTGCGAAACAGATCAATTGACAGTAATCCCGATGAGCACTGTTGAGAAGATAAATGATGACCAGAAGAAAAAGAATTAGCAGATACAACGGCGAATAAATAAAAAAAGTTGCACCTAAGCTGGCCCAATAGAAATCCTACTGCTGATGGGCTGCGGGATGTGGCGGGCTTGGCCACGGCTAGGTTTTTTGGCCGGGGCCGAACGCAGTGAGCCTCCCGAAAGCTTTCGGGATAAACTCCACAGCCCGAACAAAAGCCGATGGATAATGAATTGCTAAAAGCCCCAATATTTTATGCGTCCCGTTCTTTGAAACGCAAACGGGAGTAAGTTTACAAACAGATTTTTTACTACGTGTTCACCAAAACGATTGCCCTTTTTTTAATTGCCTGTGGTATCCTGTTTTGCGCCTGCAAAACGACGCCGAAAGTGGAAACGCTATTCACTAAAATGGACAGTACTGGCGTGGGCTTCATCAATACCGTACACGATACGACCGACCTGAATATCTTAAACTACCGTAACTTTTATAACGGTGGTGGCGCTGCTATTGGCGACTTGAATAATGATGGCCTGCCCGACCTGTTTTTTACGGCGAATCAGGGGGCTAATAAACTATACCTGAACAAGGGAAATTTTAAGTTTGAAGATATTTCGGAAAAGGCTGGATTTGGTGCTAAAAAACAATGGAGCACCGGCGTAGTGTTGGCCGATGTAAACAGCGATGGTTGGCTGGATATTTATGTGAGCAATGCTGGTAGCATGACTGACCCGAATCTGCGTCGTAATCAATTGTTCATCAATCATCACGATTTGACATTTACCGATTCGGCGGCAGCTTATGGATTGGATGATGATGGCTACACGACGCAGGCAAGTTTTTTTGACTATGATTTAGATGGCGACCTCGACTGTTTTATGATTAACAATAGCCCGGTATCGCCCAACAAACTGAACCTGTTTAATACCCGTGATTTGCCGGACGACACACTGCACCTGGCACCCGAAATGGGCGGCGGTGGCGACCACCTGTTTCGCAACGATGGCGGGCATTATGTAGAGGTGACGAAGCAGGCGGGCATACATGGAAGTGTGATTGCATTTGGCTTGGGTGTAACGGTGGGTGATGTGAATGGCGACGGCTGGCCCGATGTGTATGTGAGCAACGATTATTTTGAGCGGGATTACCTATATATTAATCAGCATAACGGTACCTATAAAGACGAAGCGGAGCAATGGCTACAGCATACCAGCCTGGCCAGTATGGGCGCTGATTTTGGTGATATTAACAACGATGGCTATCCCGAAATTTTTACAACGGATATGTTACCCGGCGAAGATGTTCGGAAGAAAACAACGCTGTCGTTTGAAGATATTAATACGTATCGGTTGAAGCAGAAAAATGGTTTCTACCACCAGTTTTTTCAGAACACATTACAACTGAATAACGGCAATGGAAAGTTTGTAGATATTGCTAACTATGCAGGCGTATCGGCTACCGACTGGAGCTGGGGCGGGATGATGTTTGATGCGGACAACGATGGCTTCAGCGACCTGTATGTGTGCAACGGTATTTATCACGATTTAATTAATCAGGATTTTCTTGATTTTACCGCTAACGATATTATGCAG
>CAXTDG010000344.1:0-5579 GCA_964242675.1 uncultured Chitinophagaceae bacterium | reverse complement strand
ACGTTTAGCAGCCTGCCGAACGTCTTTTTTGGTAGCTTTATGATTAGCCATTTATTTCAAGTTTACTAAAATGCTTAATTTTTTTCGGACGGCAAAAGTAAAGGACTGATTTTTAGCAGCCAAAAATAATCTGTTATAATAAAGTTTAGTTGCCGTCGGGTTATTTGCATTATCATCAAATAACTTTTCAAGGATGTACTGAACAGGTAAAATACTTCGAAAAAACGGTGTTGTTTCGCTTTATGAAACCCGTCCTGATTTTTATCCTGGCTTTCTTTTCATTAACTGTTGTTGCTCAAGATACTGCTACTACAAACGACTCAATTAGTTATCATTTTCCAGTTGGCTCGTACTTAGGTTCTTGTTGGGCAAATGGGACGAAACTATTAATAAGCCCACTACACTGGAGTGGAAAAAACTGGGCTATAGCCGGAGCAACGGTAGCTACTACAACCGGCTTGTACTTTCTTGACAATGAAATCAACAAACCTTTTAGCCGCTGGAAAAGCGGATTAGGGAGTGCTTTTGGTAAAACCGGAAACGCTATCGGCCCACCATTACTGATAGGAAGTTCACTGGTAGTGTTAGGAACAGGTATCATTACCAAAAGCCAACCTGTCACTGATTTTGCTGCCGACAACTTACAGGCTCAGCTTTATACAGCAGCCATTTGCCTGGTTGCTAAAGAACTATTTGGCCGGGCTGCACCGGGGCAAGGTGTAGGCTCAACTATTTTTGACGGGCCTTTGCCAAAAAAGGATGGTTATACCAGCTTTTTCAGTGGTCATAGTAGTGTTGCTTTTGCCACAGCTACCAGTGTGTACCTGCATAGTGGCAAAAAATGGTGGGTTGGGCTTATAAGTTACGGAACAGCAAGTGGAATAGCCATCAGTCGGCTACAGCATCAAAACCATTGGGCCAGCGATATATTTTTTGGTGCTGTTACAGGCACAGCGGTTTCTTCTTTTGTATATCATCAAAACCAAAAGAAAAGAAAAACTGTTGTACCTAAGCAACTGCTATAATGTCGTTACATTTTAATAAGGCATTTATGTTGTTACTTTGTTTTTCGTATTTTTAATGTTCATTGCAGGCAGGCCGCCTGCTTTCAAATAGTTATCATGATCAGAACAGGAAATCCCGTTATCAGCATTTATACTGAAATGACCCCTAACCCGGAAACAATGAAGTTTGTAGCTAACAAACTTTTGTACCCAGGTAAAAGCATCGATTTTCAGGATGAGACAAATGCCAGCCCGTCTCCTTTGGCTAAGGAATTATTCAGCTTTCCATTTATCAAAAGTGTATTTATAGCTTCCAACTTCGTTACGCTTACCAAAACCAGCGATACAGACGACTGGCAGGACGTTATCCCTACAGTAAAGCAATTTTTGAAAGAATACCTGGAGAATGGTGGGATTGTTATAAACGAAGATGAAGTAGAAGCTTCCCAAAAGAAAAACCAGCAAACGGCAAGCAATACCGTACAGGCTGATGATGATGATGTGGTAAAACGCATCAAAGAGTTGTTGGAGAACTACGTAAAACCAGCCGTAGAAATGGATGGCGGTGCTATCCAGTTTTTGAGTTACGAAGCTGGCCGGGTAAACCTGATGCTACAAGGTAGCTGCAGCGGATGCCCTAGTAGCATGATTACGCTGAAAGCAGGTATAGAAGGTATGATGAAACGCATGATACCCGAAGTACAGGAAGTTGTTGCAGAAGCAGAATAAGATTTAGTTCTACCCTATATTAGTAAACAGGTATTGCTATAAGCAATGCCTGTTCTTTTTTCATGACATTACAAAGCCATTAATTTATCAGGCACCCAAACTCAATCATCAAAATTTTGTTTACTTTGGCAGTCTCTCCTTTTTGCCATCTCTCTCCATGAAATTACTAAGTCCCGCTATCAGCCGTATTGCACGGTTGCGCCTCAATACTATTGACGAGTGGATCAGCGATCCTGTGGGAACGCAGCGGCATGTGCTACAGCATCTGGTTACATCGGCACAATACACAGAGTTTGGCCGTAAGTATGGCTTCAACAAAATTTTTACAACAAAAGCATTTAAGCAGGCCATCCCTATAAATGACTACGACTCGTTGAAGCCTTACATAGAGCGAATGATGAGAGGAGAAGAAAATATATTATGGAACACACCGGTAGAATGGTTTGCCAAAAGCAGCGGCACTACCAGTGACCGTAGCAAGTTTATCCCTATCAGTAAAGAAAGTCTTGACGAGAATCATTTTCAGGGATCAAAAGATGCACTAACACTTTACTATAAAAATTTTCCGGAAAGCGACCTGCTTACCGGCAAGGGACTAGTGATTGGCGGAAGCCACCAGGTAGGCCATATAAGTGAAGACATTCAGTATGGCGACCTGAGTGCTGTGCTAATGCAAAACTCACCTTTCTGGAGTCACTGGATTCGTACGCCTGAACTAAGCATTGCCCTGCTGGACGAATGGGAAAATAAAATAGAAAAATTAGCCCGCAGTACTATGCTCGAAAATGTGACCAGTGTTAGCGGTGTACCTACCTGGACAATAGTACTTTTCAAACGCATTTTAGAGTTGAGTGGTAAGCAAACTATAAAAGAAGTATGGCCCAACCTAGAATTGTATTTCCATGGAGGGGTATCGTTTATTCCATATCGGGAGCAATTTGAACGGATAATGGGTGGGCCCATTAATTACCTGGACATCTACAATGCCAGTGAAGGGTTTTTCTCAGTACAAATTCATCCAGACGAGGATGGGATGCTGCTAATGCTAAATCACGGTATTTTTTATGAATTTATGCTGGTAGATGAATATGGGAAAGAAAATCCGAAAACTGTAGGGTTGAAAGAGGTGGCAATGGGTAAAAACTACGCACCTATTATTAGTACAACCGGTGGCTTGTGGCGCTATTTGCTGGGCGATACCATTCAGTTTACGTCAACCTATCCATTTCGCATAAAAGTGAGTGGGCGGCTGAAGCATTTTATCAATGCTTTTGGCGAAGAAGTAATTGTAGATAACAGCGATAAGGCAATTGCCATTGCTTGCGAAAGAACCGGCGCTGTTGTAGCGGATTACACTGCTGCCCCGGTGTACTTTAGCCAAAGTAGCAATGGAGCCCATGAATGGCTGGTAGAGTTCGAAAGGGCACCAGACTCTATCACTGCTTTTGCTTATGAATTAGATACAGCTCTTCGTAGCATTAACAGTGATTACGATGCCAAGCGCCACAAGGATATTGCTCTAAACCAATTAATACTTAAATCATTACCTACAGGAACTTTCAGCAAGTGGCTACGGCAAAAAGGAAAACTGGGTGGTCAGCATAAAGTACCCCGCCTAAGCAATGACCGTAGGTATGTAGATGAAATCTTAGACCTGATTTGAATGAAGCGTAAAAATGCTATAAAAAAAGGCCGGTAAAACAGTGCTTGTTTACCGGCCTTTTCTTTTGTACTAAACCGTTATAATACTTCTTCTTATGTAGTTAGTTATCCTGTGAATCTTTTCCTTCTGCTTTTAATTTGTCCCGCCACATTTCATTGAATGTTTTAGGACTAAAATCGAGGTCAGAGCGGTTAGCAGTCCAGCCTTTAAAAATTTTATTGACGATTTTGTTTTTCATTTTTCCGGTACCCATATTCATCATACCCCGGTGCAGGCTGGCTTGTCGCCATACTTTCCAGGCAAGCCGCTCAGCTAAGGTGCTATCACCTTCTACCACTGCCTCATGTCGGTTGTGTAGCAGCAGTTCGTGCAGGTTGATGCGTACCGGGCAAACCTCCGTACAGTTGCCACATAGCGACGAGGCATAGCTAAGATGTTTGTACTCGGCAATGCCTTTTAAATAAGGCGTAATAACCTTACCAATAGGGCCGCTGTAAGTAGTTTCGTAGCTGTGGCCACCAATATTTTTGTAAACAGGACAAGCGTTCAGGCAACTACCACAGCGAATACAATACAAACTTTCACGGGCTACTTCGTCGGCTAATATGTTGGTGCGTCCATTATCAAGCAGTATCACGTACATTTCGGTTGGGCCGTCAGTTTCACCTGGCTGGCGTGGGCCACTGATAATGGAATTGTAAGAAGTAATTTGCTGACCGGTACCATATGTTGCCAATAGTGGCCAAAACAACGCCAGGTCATTTATGGAAGGGAGTACTTTTTCAATACCCGTAACTACAATATGAATTTTAGGAAAAGCACTGCTGAGGCGGGCATTGCCTTCATTTTCCGTAATAGCAATACTTCCTGTATCTGCTAATAAGAAGTTGGCACCGGTAACACCTACCTGTGCTTCCACATATTTCTGGCGGAGTATATCACGTGTTACCAGGGTTATCTCTTCTGGTGTAAGGTTAGGGGCAGTTCCTAATTTATCAGCATATAGCCGGGCAACATCTTCTTTGCTTTTATGCATAGCCGGCGTAACAATATGGTAAGGTGGCTCATTATCTAGCTGCTGTATGTATTCACCCAAATCAGTTTCTACACTTTCAATATTATGCTTACCCAAAAAATCATTTAAATGAATTTCCTCGGTTACCATACTCTTACTTTTTACAAGCGTAGTACAGTTAGCAGCCTGGCAGATTTTTAAAATTTGATCCAGTGCATCTTTTGCCGTTTCGGCCCAGATTACTTTTGCTCCCCGCTTACTAATGTTGGCTTCAAACGTTTCAAGGCTTTTATCCAGTTGCTCAATCGCTTTCCATTTTAGGTTTTTAGCCCGTTCTCTTGCTAAAGGCAAAGCGGCAAACTGTTGCTTACCCTGTGGTACCGCCGCATTGTAGCGGGCCATATTGAAATTAATCTTGCGGCGATGTTCGAGGTCGGCAGCTTTTACGGTGCTACGGGCTACAAAGGAAGAAGCAGTACTCATGATAGTAGTGAATAGTGAATGGTCAATAGTGAATGGCTCAGGCAGTTTAAATTTTCTTTCAGGCTTTCGGCTTTTGAAGCTGCTCTTGCACTTATAGAACTTTAAACCTTAAACTTAAAACTTTAAACTTCTTAATGATGCCCTTCATTTTGTTTCACTTCGCTTTGACGCAGGATAGCACCACCAGCAAGTATAGCGGTTATAGAAAAAACAATAACACCCGCCAGAGATAAAATAAATTTCCAGGTAGGGCCTACGTTAAAAGAAGTAACGAGCATTAAAACACAAAACAAATCGCAAAGGATAAGGGGAATAAACAGCGGAAAACGCATATGAATAGTTTTATAGATAGTGATGTAAAAATAAAGGCTGAAGGGTAGTAAATAAGAGAAATGTAAAAAATATGCCGGTAAAGAAGGGGCTGGCAATAAAAAGTAGGTAGAAGTGAATAATCATTTAAATGCTTCTCTAATTTCCTTACTTCTTTTTTCGCACTTCGAAATAGTCAGTAGCCACAGCATCCAGCGCTTCATAAAATGTTTCGCCATACTTGCGTATCAAAGCTTCTTTCAAAAACTTGTAAACGGGGACTTTTAATTTATCACCCAGTTTGCAGGCTGGGGCACAAAGGCTTTCCCGTGGTTCGTAGTTTACAAATTCGGTTCGTTTATTTTTAAGCTAAAAT
>CAXTDG010000343.1:0-5583 GCA_964242675.1 uncultured Chitinophagaceae bacterium | reverse complement strand
ATCTTGCAACCGCACGTTTGCGTGTGCAGATCAGCAGCCCTTAGGCATCACACCAGGACCAGCATACACCCTCGGGCACCATTGCATGGGACTCTGACAAGCCTGGTTTCCTACGAAATCACCTGGAAGAAACGGGAAATAAGCGACGACATTAAAAGCGGCAAGCCGAAAACTGTTTACTATATGGTAGGTGCCGATGTAAGGACCAATCAATTGCCCGAAATACTACGGCAGCAAATTAGTACCAGCTTACAGATGGGTGAGGAAATAATGCTCAGCAATATTTTGTATGCCGACCCAAAGAAAAAGATCAATTACAAAGCTAGCAACAGCATTGTGCTGAATATCATTTAGGCAAACAGCATTTGCAAAAGCGGTTTCATTTTAGCTAAGTCCGCTGGCATTTACTACTTTGTTTCAAAATCTTACTAATGCTTTACTCCTTACTGGCCCTAGCTATAGGGCCAGGGCTGGCCATTATACTGTATATCTATTGGAAAGACCAACATGACCGGGAACCAGTGCGACATTTGCTGGTTTGTTTTCTGCTGGGTATTGTATCAATTGTGCCTGCCATTTTACTGGAATATGGATTGGGTGACGTACAAAAGCAACTGTTTGCCGTCCGGTCGGTAAACGGGCAATTGTTTAGTGCTTTTGTAGTGGCTGCAGCTGTGGAAGAAACAATGAAATTTTTATTCTGCCGATGGTATGCTTATCCCAAACGGGACTTCAACGAACCGTTGGATGGCATTGTGTACATGGTAATGGTAGCCACTGGTTTTGCTACGCTAGAAAACATTTTTTATATTTTTAGTAGCGATAGCGGTGGCTTAAGTACCGGTATCATGCGAATGTTTCTAGCGGTGCCAGGCCATGCCTGCTGGGGTGTAATTATTGGCTATTTTATGGGGCAGGCTAAATTTAAAGCCTTATGGATACAGCGTTTTGGCCTGATGCTGGTGGGCCTGATCATTGCCATTTTACTACATGGCACATACGATGGCTTGCTTTTTTTACAGGAAACAGATCGCTTTTCTGAATACGGCGTGGCCCTTTTTGGCGGCGCCATCATTACAGCTTTAGTGGGTTATATACTGGCATTTAAAGCCATTAAACGCCATCGCTTGTTAAGTTACCAGATGTTTGTAGTCGATAAAAATATTGCTTCTCTCAATGCAGATACCCATCCAAATAGTTAGCGCCACGGTTGCTGATATCCCTACTATCCGCAACATAGCGATGGCAGCATGGCCGGTTACGTACAGCCCCATTCTTAGCTTTGCGCAGATAGAATACATGCTAGGTACATTTTACCGCCCAACCGAATTGCAAAAACAAATGGAAGCAGGAACACAGCAATATTTGCTGGCTTACCAAAATGATGTAGCCATAGGATTTACCGGTTTTGGGCAGCAGGAAGAAGACATTTACAAACTGCACAAATTGTACGTGCTGCCTCATATTCATAAGTCGGGGGCTGGCAAGGCCTTGCTGGCTGAAGTAGTAAAACAAGCTCAGACTGCTGCCGCTACAAAACTCATTTTAAATGTACACCGCAGCAACCCGGCCCGAGGTTTTTATGAAAAGCAGGGCTTTCGTATTTACGAGGTAAAAGATATTCCGCTGGGGCCGGGATTTGTGCTGAATGATTATTTGATGGAGAAAAGCTTGGAGTGAAACACTTATAAAAGCCGATAAGCAATTGAAAAACTTATGGAGCCAAAATCATCGTGAATGTATAAATAACCATTTCCTCGAACTCCAAAGGTGTAGCGATTGAAAACATTTATATAAGCTATTCTACCCATCCACCTTCTCGACTTTGAAAATACATATCCAAGTGAAGGTTTTATGCCCACTAACGTATTGCCATTTATAAAGCTAGGGCCGCCTAAAATTGAAATAATGAAAGTGCTATCTGGAACAAATGAAAATCCACCAAATACATTAATCATTTTATCCACTCTTTCGATAGGCCCATCAGTTGGCCCAAAAGCTTTGAAGACTTTATTGTCTGCCAGATAGACATCTGCACTTATTTCTACAGTTGGCTTTAGTTTCCCTTTACCCAAGTACGTTTGCGTCCCGAGGCCAACACTCCATGGGTTGTTTGGTTTGCTGGCATCACGAAGTGTAAGATTTGCCTGAGCGGAAAAAAAGGTAGAAATAAAGTGTTTTTGCTGAGCAAAGCTTGATACTATACTAAATAAGCATAAAGCTGTGCAATAAAATATACGCATAACGCAAATTGATAGGGTTATATAATCAGGACTTAAATGCAGATAATTTCGTTGCGTGACTTATTCAGAAACATCCTGCTTACATTAGCTGAATGAAGAAAATTGCATTTCTGCTTCTTGCATTTCTTGTAATGAGAAGCGGTTATTCCAAACCTGTTCCTTCAAAAACAGATGTCGCTTTTGATGCTTTCAAACTGCGTTTTATAGATGCCCTTTGGAAAGCAAATCCTGGTTGGGCTACGGAAAATGGCTATCACAAGTGGGATAGCATATTGATAGTGCCAAACGATGCAAGCCGCACTAGCCAAAAGCAGTGGGCAAACCGCTATCTCGATTCGCTGAAAGGCTTTAATCTGCAGGAGTTGGATGTTGCCAACCAAACCGATTGGAAGCTGGTTCAAAACCAGTTAAAAAGTACTATCTGGAATATTGACGTAAAAAAGGAATGGCAGTGGAACCCGGCGCAGTACAACGTAACCGGCGGCATTGCCTACATGCTGAGCGAACCGTACGATAAGCTGGAGAACCGGTTGAAAAATATCCGCTTCCGATTGGAAAAGGTAGCCGCCTATTATGATGCTGCAAAAGCCAATATCAGCAACCCTGCCGTGGTACTGAAAGGTCTGGCTATTCAGCAAAATGAAGGCGGACTGCCAGCCTTACAAAAAGACATTGTAGATTCTGTAAAGAAAAGCAGCCTTCTACAAAGTGAAAAAAAAGCAATTCTGGCCGCTGCTGCTGAGGCAGTTACCTCCATAAACGATTACATAGAATGGCTGAAAGCTTTTCCAGAAACCGATGCCCGTAGTTTTCGGCTGGGAAAAGTATTGTACGATGCTGAATTTGCTTTCGATATTGAAAGCAGCCTGACGGTTGATGAACTGTACAAAGCTGCTGGGAATAGAAAAGACTACCTGACCACCGAGATGGCGAAAAAAGCAGATACGCTGTGGAGTAAATACTTTGGCAATACCGCAAAGCCAACCGACCGTTTTGCACTGATCCGCAAAGTGATTGATACCATTTCTGCCACCCATGTGAAGCCTGCCGATTTTCGTTCTTCCATTGAAAAGCAGATACCAAAACTGGCGGCATTTGTAAGCAGTAACGACTTGTTGTACCTTGATCCCAGCAAACCCTTGAAAGTACGGGATGAGCCGGGCTATATGGCGGGTGTAGCTGGTGCCTCAGTTAGTGCCCCCGGCCCGTACGACAGGAATGGAAAAACGTATTATAACGTAGGTAGCCTGGATGGCTGGACACCTGAACGGGCCGAAAGCTACCTGCGGGAATACAACGACTACACCATGCAGATCCTAAACATTCACGAAGCCATCCCCGGCCACTATGCACAATTAGTGTATGCCAATAAATCACCGGATATCATTAAAGCTATTTTGGGTAATGGCAGCATGGTAGAAGGCTGGGCGGTGTACAGCGAATTGATGATGATGGAAGCAGGCTACGATCCCTCGCCGGAGATGTGGCTAATGTATTACAAATGGAACCTGCGTAGCGTATGCAATACCATCCTCGACATTAGCGTACACACCCGTGATATGAGTAAGGATGATGCATTGGATTTACTGGTACGCCAGGCTTTTCAACAAAAAGCGGAAGCCGAAGGCAAATGGAAACGAGTAAGTGTAAGCCACGTGCAGCTTACCTCCTACTTCAACGGCTTCTACGAAATACTACGCCTGCGGGAAGCCTGGAAAGCGAAGATGGGCACTGCTTATACGGTAAAAGGTTTTAATGAAAAATTTCTGAGTTATGGTAGCGTACCGGTGAAATATATTAGTGAAATGATGTTGGGTGGGAAGTAGGAAATAATATGTTGTTTGTTGCGTTGATGTAATTAATAAAGCTTACATCATGCAAAACACTTCTTCTACAAACGTCCGTAGTGGTAAACTTCCGCTAAGGACGTTTGTTGTTTTTGGGATTATTCTATTGGTGGTTGTGGGGAGTATTTGGTGGCTTACTAGGAGTTATTATATAAGAAAGATTGAAACGGCAGATATAGCTTTTTTGAGAATAGATAGCACATTAAACAATGCCATTCATTTTTTCCAATCGAATAATAGAACATTCTCTTTTTTAATAGACAAAAAATTAAGAGATCCTAGTACAGTAGAAAAAACACGATATTGGAAACCAAAAGCAGATTCAGTGATATTGCTTACTGATGGTCTATACAATTATATTAATAACGTAAAAGAGCAGTTACTTATACATAAGAGTTTTGCTGAGAGAAAGTCTGGTTCTGAAAATCAAATAGGAGTAAAATTGTATGACTCAATATCGCAGTATGCATACGCTCTAACAAAACTCATTCCGTCAGATAGACGGGAACAAATAGCTTTACTACCAATTAAAAAGACGCTATCTAATTTCGATAGAGCGAAAGGAACATGGGCACAAGGCTACTTAAATGAATTATCAGTTACAGCAGTAATCACAACCTTATCAAAAATAGGAGCAGATGCACATGCATCAGCTAATATAATGATGGAGTATATCAATTTTCAATCAGAAACAATTTTTGATAATTATATTGAATTTTTTTATCCTTTAATTACTCAAAATGCAACTGTTTTATTACATAATCAGACACTAGAAATTACTGCCGGTATTGGTTCTTATACTTCTCTTGCAAAACCTAGAATAACTATTAACGGATTCGAGCAACTTGTAAATGAAGAAGGTATTGCAATTTATAAGCAAAAAATAACGAGTAAAAATAGTTATCCTATTCCGGTAAGTATTTCTTTTAGAGACCCTAATACTGGAGAAACTAAAACAATTAATAAGAATATTACTTACACTGTCTTTCAACTCCCAAAAAACTGACCTACACCAGCACATGTAGTTACTTATTTTCAACTATCATAGCTATATTAAATAAGTAATAATCAATCGCAAGGCACTACCCTACGCCTATTAAGCTTATCATTTTACTGCACCAAAATTTTACCAGTAAGCCCAGCTTCCTTTCCACCCTTTTCATTTACAATGTTGATAAAGTATACGCCTACCTGCTGCAATTCACTACCGGGAATAGTTGTCGTATAGATGGTAGATGAAACATTTAATCTTTGCTCCAAAACTTCATTTCCCGAATTGTTTGCAATTTTGAGTATATAATTACCAGCTTTCTTAACCGATAACTTAATCTGAAAATCCTGTCCGGCTGAAATAGGATTCGGAAAAACGTGAAGGCTTTCTTTTACTTCAATTGGCTGCACTAAAACTTTCTCTTTTGCAACAGTTTTTATTTCTGATTTGCTATTTTTCTTTTTGATTTTTTTTGGAACAACGTATGCTACAACTCCCATTG
>CAXTDG010000342.1:0-5588 GCA_964242675.1 uncultured Chitinophagaceae bacterium | reverse complement strand
ACTGGTATAGAAGACCAATGTTCCTGGGCATTCTTCCGCTCGCGTATATGCGGGCAAAGATCACCGCCCACACTATTCGATCTACCTACCCCAAAGGTAGTTTGGTGGGTTTTCAGCCCGAAGGGCTACAACCGCCTGAAGGTGCTAAGTATTACCGCACGGCAGATGGAAGCTGGAATAACCTTAGCAACCCCAAAGAAGGCGCAGCGGGCACCCGCCTTTCCAGGAACGTAGAGCTTGCCGCAATAAAACCGGAAAGGGGTGAACAACTGCTAACGCCTAACCCAAGAGAAATAAGCCGCCACCTGCTTACCCGTGGCGAGGACATGAAAAAAGTACCTTTCCTGAATATGCTGGCCGCCTGCTGGATACAGTTTCAAAATGCAGACTGGATAAACCATGGCGAAAACATGCTGAACGATATTATTGAAGTGCCACTTGCTGAAGACGACCCTGCCCGTAAAAAATTCTGGCAAACAAAAATGCTGATCCCTAAAACGCAGCCCGACCCTACCCGAACAGAAGGCAAAGAGGAGGCTCCTGTAACATTTATCAACGAGGTAACGCACTGGTGGGATGGATCTCAGATCTATGGCAGCGACCAGGAAACCGTAGATAGGCTACGCAGCCATGTAGATGGCAAACTGAAGATAAACCCGGACGGCACACTGCCGCTGAGCAGCAAAGGAATTGAAGATACTGGCTTTGTAAGAAACTGGTGGGTAGGTATGACCTTGCTGCACACTCTTTTTGCCAGGGAGCACAATGCTATTTGCGATCATTTGAAAGCCGCCTACCCACAATGGGACGATGCTAAGCTGTTCAATGTAGCCCGGCTTATAAATGCGGCCATTATGGCTAAGATACACTCGGTGGAATGGACACCTGCCATACTACCTAACCAGGGGTTGGACACGGCCTTGAATGCAAACTGGTATGGTATACTTACCAATCTTTTTCATCCCGGTGGCAATCGCAAAACGGTAGCTGGTGTAAACGTAAGAAACCCGGAATTAGGTGGCGTAGTGGGCAACCCCATTAACAAACACAATGTACCTTTTGCCCTAACACAGGAATTTGTAGAGGTGTACCGGCTGCATTCATTGCTGCCCGAAAAATTACATATCAAAGAAATTAACAAGGATAAAGAAGCAATGGAAATACCATTTGCTGAAACCCGGCAGGCAGGTGCCGCTAAGCTTACCAAAAAAGTTCCGCTGCCGCAACTGTTCTATTCCTTCGGCAACCAACACCCTGGTCAACTGGTGCTGAACAACTATCCTAAATTTATGCAGGAACTAAGTATCCCCTTCAACCCGGTGTATGATATGGGTGCTGTAGATATTTTACGTGCAAGAGAACGAGGCGTGCCGAGGTACAATGAATTCAGAAGACAACTGGGGCTAAAGCCAATTGAAAAATTTGAAGACCTCACTGATGATGACGATCAGCTTAAAAAACTAAAAAACATTTATGGCACCGATGCCAATGCGGTGGAAACACTTGATCTGCTGGTAGGCACCTTAGCCGAAGCCCAGAAAAATCGGCCTTCCGGGTTTGGCTTCGGCGAAACCATGTTCCAGATATTTATACTGAATGCTACCCGAAGATTACAGGCCGACCGGTTTTATACAGACTGCTATACAGAAGAATATTACACCAAAGAAGGGCTGGACTGGATAGACGCAGCCAGTTTTAAAAGCGTCATTCTCCGGCATTACCCTGAACTGGAATTAACCGGCTTGGGTAATATTAAAAATGCATTCGAACCCTGGGATACCGCCGAAAAACTAGACCCCGAAAAGCATCCTTTACGCAGCTGGGATAAATCGTTTAAAGGTGACCCCTGGACAGGTGACGCTTTTAAGAAATAATAATGAAAAATGTAGCTATGGCACTGGTAATCCAGCCTTACGGGCACCATCCCGTATAAAGGCATCTGCCGAACGGCCACCTTCTACACATATCTGGTCAATGGATTTGCCAAACCGTTTGGTGAGCGGATTTATATTGTCCATCACAATGGGTATACCTTCCACTACCATCACTTTAGTACTGGGCTGCGGCCTGCACGATACATCGGCCGTAATGCCCCGGTCATATTCACCGGGTACAAATGAGCCGCCAATGCCACCATGCGAACTGTAGAAAAACTTTTCCTGTGGGGGTTCCTCAGTATGGTAAGTGGTGGCCGTGTTGCCAAAATACCTGCGGGAACCTACTTCGGCACTACGCCGGGCATGGTACACATATTTTACATTTTCTACTACGCCACCATCCAGGTTAGGCTGCCGGTCTACGGCATCATATAGGCCCAGAAAATATACTTTCACCACCGGGCTAAGCATACGGGCCAGCAACGTAGCAACCAGGCCGCCACGGCTATGGCCTACAATTACAATACGCACCTGGTTAGTTGACAATATCTGGTGGCTGAGCATTTGAGTAGTTACTTGTACAGGTACTCTTGCGGTGGAGGTGCCTAAGAAATAGCCACCATTTTCGGCAGCTATATCGGCCCTGGCCCGTTCATTGGCCTGGTGAAAAGAATTGACATCGAACATGCTTAAGGGCCGCACATTTCGCTGAACAAGTTGCGGGAAAAGCTGGCGCAGCCGATGATTGACAAAGTCGAGTGCATGTTGCAGAATAGGTTCCGATTCCAGCCCCCGCATGGTATCAGAAGGGCCATCAAAAAACTGACGATCCACCCCTACAGTTCCATAATGAAAGTCTCGTACAAATTTATAAACGCTGCTATTGCTTCCATCCGGTTTTCGCCACTGCTTACTGGCAGTACCATCAATTCCTACAACAATATAAGGCACAGAAGCTTGCTGATTCATGCTGAAACCTATTTATACTATAAGTCCAATATTCAAGCCAAAGCGGTTTAGCAAAAGCAAAGGATTAGTCAAACATCTTCCGGCATTATTTTGGCACTTAATAAAGTGTTTTGATACCAACGGTTCGCTACGAACCCTCTATGATGCCAATTCAAGATATTCCCTTTTGAGGCTGGCTATAGCAGTAAGTGATAGAACAACCCATTTTTCACCTAAGCTATTTGTATGCCTGCAAGCTATTATTCGCTGCCATTTGATCTGGGACTTATTACCAAAAAAGTTGAGTTGCCCCGCTGTTCGCTACGTACTTCCGTAGCCCATCATTTACATTTATTACTTACTACATCGTTTGGCGAACTGCAAACTGATGAAAAGTTTGGCAGCAGCATTTGGGATGCCGACTTTGACAACGAAGATCATCGCAGCCGCAACAAAGAGATCATTTTACAATCATTACTAGCTACCATTCGCCGCTACGAAACCCGTGTTGAAAACGTACGGGTGGAAACCGCTTTGTACCAAGAAGAAGTGCAGGCCTATACCAATAATAACAGGGCCAAAAAGCGGCTGGATGTAATCATCTATGCTACGCTAAAAGCTACCAACGAGCCTATCACTTACCGGGATAATTTCTTCATTAGCCCGCTATCGTATAATTAAACAGCCGTTTAAAGTTTAAGGTCTAAGGTTTAAAGTTTTAAACATTGAGCATTGTTACTTTTTTGACTGAAAACTATAAATGGCAACCGTTAAAGTGTATTTTTTGAATAGTATGATAAGTAATAAAAGATCGGATCGCACAACTTTAAACCTTAAACTTTAGACTTTAAACTTCGCAATGCAGGAAAACAAAGCCCAGATAAAAACCCGTATGATGCGGACGGCTGCCAAAGTATGGGGCTATCCGGAAACAGAAGCCGAAACAGCTTTCGACCCGCTGGTAGGCCTAATGCTGTCGGTAAATGCCGATGAGTTTGAGCGGATATCCAACGACATTCATCAATCTAACACAAGGGTGCTTCAGCAAATGGTGCAGTTGCTGGCGCCTGATGCTCTTACCGGCCCGCTGCCTGCCCATGCGTTGCTCAATACGGTAAGTACCGATGAGTCAGCTATCCTTAGCCTGGAGGAACAGTTTTTTATACCACAGCGGCAGGTAGCTGCTACCGAGGGCGGCATTGTAGAAAAATGGAAAGACTATTTTTTTACACCAACCGCCGCTTGCCATATTAATAAATGCAGTGTTCGCTACATGGCTACCGGCAACCGGTTGTTTACCATTAGCAATTCGCTTTCAAAAGAAGCAAAGGCCGTAGCCACACAATCCAATTTAGGCGCTGCTACCCTTTGGTTGGGTATTGACAATCCGGGTACCAGCCTGCACAATAGCCAGTTCTGTTTCCAGTTGTTCAACGAAACGGCACAGGCACTTTTCTACAATCATTTGCCTAATACCAGATGGTATACTGATGGTCAACCACTCCTTGTTCAACCCGGCTATAACAACGAAGTGGCCAACAGCAGTAAGCTAAATATTGAAGAACTGCTGCGCCGCCAGAACAGCCTTACCCACAAAGTATTGCAACAGGTAAATGCAGTATATCGGCATCAGTTTATTACCGTGCAGGATTCTATTGGTGCCACCACCAATGCACAGCCCGATTTACCAAAAGAAGTTGCCACTTCCTTTTCCTCTACCGTAGTTCAGGAAATTGTACAAAGCGGTGTACGTTGGGTGAAGGTGGTTTTCCCGGAAAACATTGCTGCTAACCTGCTGGAACAGGTGGTTTGTACTATGAACACCTTACCCATTGTAAATCGGCAACTTCACGAAACCACCCATCGCCTGCAAGACCTTGTCAATATCATCCCGCTACTAACTGATGAATTGTTTTTCGATTTGCTGGAAGTAAGCGATTCTGATGGCCGGCTGCTGAACGTAAGAGAATTGGGTAAAGACCCTAAAAACGGCCTGAGCGTTATGCTACGCAATGGTGGCGTAGGCCGGTTTGACGAACGGGATGCCGCTGCTATTTTGGAACACCTGATACAGTTGTTACGAGATGAAAGTGCCGCTTTTGCTATGCTGGGCAAAGACTTTATTTCCGGCGAAATAAAGCTGCTACAGCAAACGGTAAACAAGCTGGAGCAGCAACTCCAAAGTCTGAACCCGGCAAATGAAAGAGTATCGTACCTGATTGTGCGGGGCAACGAAAAAATGGTGACCCGCAACCTGCTTGTTAGTTACTGGTCGGTGGCGGGCAGCATGGTAAACGATATGAAAGCAGGTAGCCACCTGATGCCTTATAAAACTGCTACCGCTAACCACAACCGTACGCAATTGCTTACGCCTACCACCGGTGGCCGCAGCCGGCTAGGGCCAGCCGAAAGCATCATTGCCTATAAAAGTGCTGTGCTAAGCCGGGAACGCATTATCAGCACCGAAGACATCCGGCTATTCTGCACCCTGCAATTAGGTGATGTAGTAGAAAATGTAACCGTAAGCAAAGGCGTATTAATTGCTGCCAACAACTCGCAGGGTTATAAAAAAACACTCGACATACACATACAGCTACAGCCTAAAGCCGCAGAAGATATGGCTAGCCGGGGCGAACTAGACTATTGGAAAAACCTGCTGGCCCGGCAACTAACCGAACGATCTGCCACACTACTACCCTACCGGATTTTCTTCAACTCAAACCCAACGCTGTAAACATGGAAAACTGGGAAATACTGGAACAG
>CAXTDG010000341.1:0-5604 GCA_964242675.1 uncultured Chitinophagaceae bacterium | reverse complement strand
CCACGTAATGTGGATGGGTACAAGCGCCGGGGAAATTTTTAGATTGAGTGAAGAAAAGGGCAAATTACAAAGCTTTGAATTCGGCGCTAAATCCCACGCTATCACCAGTATTCGCTGCTTGTGCGATTACAAAGGCTTGCTGTATTTAGGTACCAATGTGGGCCTGTTTACTCTCAACACCGCCAACTGGCAATTGAATAATGTTGATCTACAGGTAGTGGATCCTTTAATCAATGCCGTATTCCCCGAGGGCGATGATTTGTGGATTGCTTCAGAAGGAAGTGGGCTATTTCAATTGAATACAGCAACCAGGGTGGTAAAGCGTTTCCTGCACATACCTGGCAATACGGAAAGCCTGAGCGATAATGATGTTCGAGCCATACACAAAGATGCTCAGGGCAACATTTGGGTAGGAACTTTCAAAGGGCTCTCTGTATTAAACAGCGGAACCGGAAAGTTTGAAAATTATTCCCACCAATCTTCTATACCGTACACCATCAACCAAAATTCTGTACGTTCTATTTACCGAGACCGGCAGCAGGGTATGTGGCTGGGTACTTTCTATGGCGGTGTTAACTATTACCACACTGATGACATCAAATTTAGCCTGCTGAACCAGAATGCGGGAAACCTATCGCTAAACGACCAGGTAATTAATGTAATAAAGCAGGATGATAAAGACAATTTTTGGATAGGTACAAACGATAAAGGGTTGAATTACTGGAACCGGCAGGCCAATACCATCACTTATTACGCTTATAAAGAAGCCGGCGGTAATGGTCTTAGTGCCAACAACTTAAAGGCAATTGCTTTTGATAGCAAGCAAAATGTGTTGATTGGCACCCATAACGGTGGATTAAATATTTTAAACCCTGCTACCGGCCAGATAAAGATTTTCAGGCATAAGGATGGCGATGCCGGCAGCCTGACCAACGATATGGTGTACTCCTTGCTGAAAGACAGTAAAGGCCGTATATGGGTGGGTACCCGCTTTGGGCTTGACCTCTTTGATGAAGCCACCCAAACGTTCCGGCATATATTAACCGATGCCACCGGTAAACACCTTAGTTCTGAGGAAATAGCGTACCTGTTTGAAGATAGCAAAGGGCGTATTTGGATTGGTACCACCAATGGTGTAAGCATTTTTGATGCTACCGCCACCCAACTGGAAGTACTGCCGGGTAGTACGCTAAGCAATGAGGTGGTAAACTGCATAGCGGAAGATGGGCAGCACCGGATTTGGGTAGGGACCCGCAATGGACTGAATTTGTACAATGAAGTGCAGCATCGCTTTGAAACCTCAAAAACCCGCAGCGATTTTTTAAAAGGAACGATCTATGGAATTTTGTCCGATGAGGATGGCAGCATCTGGATGTCGACCAATAAAGGGCTGGTTCGATACAATCCTGATACGCAAGTAATGCAGGCATTTGACAGTAAAGATGGCCTGCAAAACAACCAGTTCAACCTGTATGCTTTTTGCAAAGCCCGTGATGGCATGTTGCTATTTGGTGGCCTTAATGGTACCTCCTATTTCTATCCATCCGCCATCCGGCAGCAGCCGCTTAAACTGCAAGTAACTTTTACCGGTCTGGATTTGTTCAACCGCCTAATATCAGTAGGCGATAGTACCGGTATTTTATCAAAGCATATTGATGAAACAGAAGAATTAAACCTAAAACCTGATCAAAACCAGTTCACCATTTTCTTCAATACTTTCAACTACATTTCACCTAACCGAACGCAATATTTCTACCGGCTAAAAGGGTTGGATACTATCTGGCAGCAAACCGACGATATCCCCAAAGCCAGCTTTAGAAATCTTTTGCCAGGCAACTACATTTTGGAGGCAAAAGCAATAGGCCCTAATGGTGAAAATAGCCCGGTTAGATCTATCCGTATCCAGGTACTTACTCCATGGTACAAAAGTGGCTGGTTTCGGCTGCTCGTTTTCATTTTATTATGCATTGGCGCTTACATTGGCTACCGCATTATTGTAGAAAGAATAAGAACCCGGCAGCAGTTGAAAATAGAAAGAATGCAACGGGAAAAAGGGGAGTACATCAACCAGGTGAAAATGGATTTTTTTACCAATATATCGCATGAGTTACGTACGCCGCTTACACTAATACTAGCCCCACTGGAAGAAATGATGAAAAGACCGGTAACCGACAAGTTTTTGGGCAGACAATACCAAACTATGTATGCAAATGCAAAACGCCTGTACCAGTTGGTAGATCAGTTGTTCGAGTTTCGCAAAACAGAAATGGGTACCCGAAAGCTGAAAGTGAGCAGGGGCGAAATGGTGAGCTTTGTACAGGAGATATATGTATCCTTCCAGCCCTTGTCCGACCGTAATGGTATCCAATACGGCTTTCATACAAAAGAAGACAAACTGCCCTTTTTATTTGACAGAGATGCCATGGAAAGAATTTTATTCAACCTGCTTTCCAACGCATTTAAGTACACACCGGCAGGAGGAGAAATAAAAATTGATCTGGCAAAAAACAATGGGCATGCTATTATAAAAGTTTCCGATACCGGTAAGGGGATAGAAGAGGCTCACCTCGATAAAATATTCGACCGTTTTTACCAGGTAAACAGCGAAGAAATGAACCTGGGTTCCGGGGTAGGGCTGGCTTTTACCCGTCGCCTGGTAGAGCTGCACCATGGTACTATTGATGTGCAAAGCACTTTTGGAAAAGGCAGTGTATTTACCGTAGCCATGCCACTGCCCGATGAGTACTATCGTACCGATATACAAGTAGCGGCAGCACCTGAAAAAACCAGTTTGGCAGCGGATAAAGAATACAGCCTAGCCGAGGAAAGCAACGAGGATGATGACCTAGCAGAAGTAGAAAATACTAATAGCTCCGGACCGGAAAAGTTGTTGATTGTAGACGACAACCACGACATTGTAAACTATCTTTCTGACTACTTTAGCCGTAGTTACGAGGTGCTTATTGCCTACGATGGTGTGCAGGCATTGCACATATTGGAAGATCAGATGGTTGACCTGATTATCAGCGATGTGATGATGCCCGAAATGGATGGCTTGCATTTTTGCAAGCGGGTAAAAAAGAATATTCAGACCAGTCATATTCCGGTGATATTGCTTACGGCAAAATCGGAAACCACGCAGCAGATAAAAGGCTTGGAAATGGGTGCAGACGATTACATGACCAAGCCCTTCTCTATTTCTTTACTGGAGGCAAAGGTGGAAAATATTCTAAAATCCCGTAAACGACTCCGGCAATACTATCTCGCCTCAAGAGAAGTAGTCGTGCCCGAAAATATTGCCTTTAATTCGCTGGATGAAGCGTTTTTGAAACAAGCTATTTCTATTGTAGAAGAAAACCTGCTGGAATCTGGTTTTTCAGTAGAAAAATTCAGTCGTGAAATAGGCATGAGCCGCTCCAATTTGTATTTAAAATTAAAAGCCATTACCGGTGAATCCGTAACAGACTTTATCAAACGCATTCGTTTTAAAAAGGCCGTTGAACTGCTGGAGCAACGCCGCTACACCATTGCTGAAATTGCTTATATGTCGGGGTTCAATTCTCCCTCTTATTTCTCTACAGCTTTTAAGCAATACTATGATTGTATGCCTACGGAATACCTGGCTAAAAAAGATGCAGATATGGCATAGCGGTTCACCCTGCATCCACAGAAAAATCAGTTAATATAGCCAGATGTAAAAAATGCTATTAGCTATTTATCTTAAAAACATATACCGGTACTCCGTTAGGTAAATGCCGGGGCATAGTAATCTGTAAGACATTTGTTCCTTGTTCCCATTTTATTTTTTCTTTGGAACCCAGAAGGGTAATGCTTTTGATGTTTATACCCGCCAGGCTTTTCAGGTTTATGATGTCGCTGGTCCAGCTACGGGCAAACAGGTAAATGTTGTTTCCTTTTTGATTGAAGTACAAATCGAGTTGAATGGTTTTGGAAGTGAAATCGTTGTCTGATTTGCCCATGGCATCATCCAGCCCTTTTTCCGTTATGCCATTTTCATTTAAAACCGTCCAGGGTTTGGTGCCATAAATAGCTTCGCTGTTTTGCTTCATCCAGGTGCCAATGGCTTTTAGGTTGGTAATGCTTTGGGAGGGCATATCGCCCAGGTTGGTGGGGCCTACATTCAGCAGCAGGTTGCCGCCTTTACACACAATTTCTACTAGTTGGCGCACCAGCAGTTCCGGTGTTTTCCAGGCACTATCGAACCGGCTATAGCCCCATTTACCACTCATGGTAATGCAGGCTTCCCAGGGTTTTACTTCCTGCCCGGAAGCTATTTTTTGTTCAGATACCAGGTAATCGCCATTGCCATTGCCAATGCGGCTATTGATAATGCAGGCGGGTTGCAGGCTGTGTATCCATTGCCGCAGGTCGGCACTTTGTGCCGGGGCAGTACCCTCCGGCGTATCGAACCAAATAATTCCCACGGGGCCATATTGGGTGAGCAGTTCTTTCAACTGCGGTTTCACTTTTTCATCTATATAGCGTTGGTAGTCTTTTTTGCTTTCATCGGGGTAGTCCCAAGTATTGCCGGATTTTGCGCCGGGCTTGTTCCAAACGGTGTTGGGGCTTTCCCAGTCCCGGCCCAGTGAGTAATAAAAGCAAAGCTTCAGGCCATATTTTTTGCAGGCCGCTGCAAGGCCGGTCATGGGGTCTTTGTGATAGGGCGAACGCTTTACAATATTGAAGTCGTTGGAAGGTGAATTGAACATAGCAAAACCATCGTGGTGCTTGGCGGTAATCACAATGTACTTCATGCCAGCAGCTTTGGCCCGCTTTGCCCAATCATCGGGGTTATAGTTTTGTAGGGTAAGGCTGTCTGCCAGTTTACCGTAGGTAGCTACTGGTATTTTTTCAAAGTACATGAAATGCTCATTGCCGTTTTGCTTTTTGCCATTCCAGTGGCCAATGGAGTACAAGCCCCAGTGCAGGAACAAGCCAAACTTTCCATCTTGCCACCATTGCAAGCGGGTAGCATTTCCGGTAGTATCCTGTGCCTGCACATTTGTAGGCATCAGGAAGGCAAAAGCAATTAGAAAAGCAAGTAATTTGTGCATGTACAGATAAATGAAATTGTAATAAGTGTCTCAAAAAAGGATAGCTGGAATAGTAATATGATGAACACATTTCTTTATAAAACCGGCAGGGGATAAGGATTACCCATGAAAAAAAACAGGAGAATTTTACTTCTCCTGTTTTCATATAAAGATCCGGAAAAAACGAGTGTGTACAGTAAAACGGAATGAGGGCTACTGCTTTACGAATTTTAGGGTCTTTCTTACATCATTTTGTAATACTTCTACCATGTACACACCTTTCGGTAGGCGATCAATGTTTAGTACGGCGCTGCCTGTAGTGTTACGAACACTTACCTGACTTTTTACATTGGCTCCGGCTGCATTGATTACTTGCTGCACTTTTATGTCTGCTGCACCACTTTTAATGGTTACCACATCCGTAGCGGGGTTGGGCGAAATACTGATGGCTGGTAAATGCTGGTCGTTGACAGATAGCCGAACGATGTTGCTGATTACTTTGCTGCCATCTTTATGCACCACCACTAAGCGTACATAAGTAGGTTTTTCA
>CAXTDG010000340.1:2208-5610 GCA_964242675.1 uncultured Chitinophagaceae bacterium | reverse complement strand
TTCA
The DNA here is from genome assembly GCA_964242675.1 of uncultured Chitinophagaceae bacterium. Lineage (GTDB taxonomy): Bacteria > Bacteroidota > Bacteroidia > Chitinophagales > Chitinophagaceae > JAZKFT01. The sequence goes on along the minus strand of CAXTDG010000340.1, from coordinate 5,606 downwards.
AATACCCAGAAGGCCCGGCGGTTGGTTATATCCAGCCCGGCGGTAACATCTACAAATACATGCAGGCTATCCCGTACATCGAGGCGATTGGTGTACATTGCTGTATTATCCGGAACAGTAAAGTTGAACGGCCCAAAACCAAAATCACCGATGCGAAGGGAAGCCGGGTTAATCTTTGGATCGATGGGCATATACACCCGGACGGTTTGTGCCGGTGCGGTAGCAATTGCCGAATCATTCTCAAACAGGATTTTATACGGCAGCGTTGCTTTTACCGATACCCATTTTTTAGTAGTATCATAACCGGATGGGCCAATCATTTCATTGGGGTCTCCACCACGAACAATAGGGATGATAGGGATATTGACGGGGAAATCAAAATTTGGGGGGCCATAGCAAGCATCATTTGGTCCTTTTAAACCATCTTGGTCTTTTCTGAATTTATCTATTCCTTTTTTTAAATCATCTGGTAAATCCTTTAACCCAGAAACAGTAGAAGGAATATCAAAAGAGGTATTAGTTTGTGGATTATTAAATGTTCCTGGAACCTTATCTGTTGCATTTTTACCTAAGTCTCGAAACGGCTCAAAGAAATTCTTTTCTGAAATTTGACCATTATTCATCTTCTCAATAAATTTATTAGAATCCTGTTCAGATAGGTTTCTATAGCCATCATCTATCTGCTTTTTACTTGCAGGTATATCGTTGTGAAGGAAGTCGTAAAATCTATAAAATCCGTATACTACACCAGCGATGACTATATATTGGAAAAACCTACCCTTAGGATCGATATAGTTTATTGGATTGCTATGAACATAATTAAATCTATTTAGCGATAAAGGAATATTTACCCATCCTTTAAATCTATCTCTATTAAGAAACTTACCATGCATATTATCATAAAATCTTGTTCTATAATCATATAAATCAGTTCCTGGCTCACTAATTCTTCCCGTAAAAAGTATATTGTTTCTTATTGAACAATCCTGATTAACTATCGAACCAAAAACATCATAGCTATACTTATTTTCTACATCTCCCCCAAGATTTGTAATATCAGTAATACTATTTAAACCATCCTTACTGTAATAGTAATTATTATTTCCACTAGCTTTAACAGATACCCAGCTATCTGTTCCTAGAGCTGAAGTATACTGGCTTTGTGTTGCATTACTATTATTCAATTCACTTAACAAGTTACTTCCGTCATACAACAACTTGGTGAGAACAGAACCGGTATCAATCCTTTCAATTTTGTCCCCAAATGGATCATACTTGTAACTCACTCTTTTAGCTGGGTTCAACTGTATTTCCAGTAACCGATTTTCGCCATCGTATTTGTAAATGCGGTTCAGGCTATCCACTTGCTGAGTGGTGTTGCCATTGGCATCAAATACAAAGCTGCTGGCTCCGGCGGTTTGTATCTGGTCGGCACTGTTGTAAGTATAATTGGTGGGCACACCGTTTTTAACTCGTCGGGTGCGGTTGCCCGTACCGTCCATTGCAAATTCTTCTACGGTGCTATCGTCATATATCACTTTCGTTAGCCGGTACGAGGAATCGTAGGTATAAGTGTTCAGGCCACGCTTATCCCGCATGGAGGTACGGTTGCCAAACTGGTCGAACGTGTAATAAAAGAAAGAGATGGTTTCAGTACTATTCTTCCAGTTCACCAGGCTATCAATCCGGCCTGCGCCGTCATAGTGGTAGGTGGTAAAGGTGCTGTTGGCATTGCTCTGCCGTAGTATCCGATCGTCGGCATCATACGCAAACGTGGTTTGCAGGTTCGATGGGTTGGTAAGGCTCACCAGCCGGTTGTTAGCGTCGTACACATACTGCGTCAGGCCACCGTCTTGGTCGGTCATAGTGCGGCGGTTGCCTGCGGAGTCGTAGGTGTAAGCAAGTGATTTGCTCCAGGTAAGAATGTTCTTTTTCAGCAGCCGGTCCAGGCCATCGTACTCAAAGCTGTACGCAATATTGTTGTTGTACGCACCCACCAGGTTTCCGGTAGCATCGTAGGTGTATTTATCGCTGTTGCCGTCGTAGGTTTTCTCCGTCAACCGGTCGAGTTCATCATATTGATAAGTAACTGATTTACCGGTGGGGTCGGTACGTTTTACCAGGTTGCCGCCGGCATCGTAGCTGTATGCGGTGCTGTGGCCGATGGCATCTGTTTCTTTTACCAACCGGTTTTTGTTATCGTATTCGTACAGCGTTTTGTGGCCATTGGCATCCGTCATTTTGGTCAGGTTGCTTTGCCCGTCGTATTCGTACAGCCAGGTTCCAGCCTTAATGGTTACGGCAGTTAGCCGGTTCAGGGCATCATATGTGTACCATTTGGGGATGCCGTTGGGGTCGGTTTCCTTTACCAGGTTTCCGGCAGCATCGTATTCGTAAGCGGTGGTATGGCCCAGGCTGTCTTTTACACTGGTAGTGCGGTTCAGCAGGTCGTAGGTCATTTGCAGTGTATTGCCATTGGGGTCGGTTATTTTACCCACATTGCAGCAGTTACCGTTGTACTGGTAAGTTACCGCACCTACAGGATACTGAATTTTTACCAGGTCGCCATCCCCATTGTATTGGTAGCTCGTAGTGTGGTTGGCCGCATCAGTAGCAGTAAGCCTGCGGCCTGCGGCATCATAGGTAAAAGCTTGTGTGTTATTGTCGGGATTAGTGATTAGCGTAAGGTTTCCGGTAGCATCATAGCTTAGGGTAGTTGTTTTTCCCCGCTTGTCGGTTATCGTTGCTGGGTGGTTGAATACGGGTTCATAGGTATAGACCGTCGTATTGCCCTGCGGGTCGGTTTCTTTCAGCAGGTTGCCTCTGGCATCATACTCATACTGTGTACTGCGGCCTTTAAAATCCTTCAATTGCAGCAGGTTGTTCTTGTCGTCATATGTAAACGACATGGTATTATTGGCGGCATCGGAAAGGCCGGAAAGCCTACCAGCTATATCGAAGAAATACCCGTTTACCAGGGAGCCGGAACTACTTTTTGACGTTACAAAAGTTTTGTGAAGCGTACTGTTGTAGGTAAACCGCTGCTCCGTATTGCAGGAAGTAATGCCTTTTACTTTTCCGCCGCTGCCGTATTCTATTACCACCGGGTTGTTGTTTTCATCAGCCAGCCGCACCAGCTTGTGCTGAAAATACTCATACGAAAACCGGCCGTTCATCGGGTTGGTGACAGTGGTGATATCACCTTTGCTGTCGTACCCATAAGTGTATTTTTTTGCGGGGTAGGCACTATCCTTTGCTGATGCCAGATGCCCTCCTTCCCATGTAAGTACTAATGCCCGGCCGCTGGAGTTGAGAATAGTAACCGGTGAGCCACTGCTATATACCAGCGTAAGGGTGTTGCCGTTGTCATTCGGCTCCTTCTTGAGCTTGTTGTGCGA
>CAXTDG010000340.1:0-2198 GCA_964242675.1 uncultured Chitinophagaceae bacterium | reverse complement strand
CATCCTTGTACCGCAGCGTAAACTGTGTACCGCTTTTAGTAAGCGTATCGTACACGCCCACCGGCGATTTGTATACACTGCCCTGTAGATAGAAGGTATCCTTCTTCGCATCGCTGTGCTGGATGATGACGGTATCGCCCATTTCCCGGTAGAAGCTGTTGTAGTAAAACGACCAGCCTTTTCCATAACCATAATCCAGCGTATCGGTAGCGGCGTTGTAGTAAAAGGATAAATAAATACGAATGCCGGTTCCCCGGAGGCTCATTTCGTTGCGCTAGTAAAACAGGTTGCCGGTATAGCTATTTACAGCAAGCCCTTTTGGAGCCTCAATATTGGGCCGGGGAATATTTTGTGCCGAAGCTGTGAACGCAAAGAGTAGTATGCTGATGAAAAAATGAATACGGGTTGTCATAAACAGGGTTTACTCAGTTACTGTAAAGGAGAGACTGGAAAGCGATGCCAATGCACGGGTATAAATGTGAATGAACCCGGAAGCACCGGCCCGCAGAATATCCGGCGGCCCATCGGCTTCGTTGAATACCAGTAGTAACTGTTGTAGGTTCTGGTCGAAATAAGGGGCAAAGTTGAGAGGCGCACCGCCGAGGCTTAGCAACATTCGTTTGGGAACCAGTATATCCACATTGCCATTGTTAGCGTATGCAATAGTAATTTTCACTAAGGCACCCGCCCTTACGGAAGCAGGAGCCAGCACATCCGTTTCGATATTGCTTTCGTAGCCAATGTTCTGAATGCTACAGGTAAATACCCCGCCACCGGAAAGGCCGTTGCCGCCTGGCGATGCCGGTACTACAGCAAAGCCGTTGGGCAGTTGGGCAGTTGTTCCTAGCCCTTTTATCAATTTTACCGTATAGCTGCCCAGCGTTGCCCCGGAAAGATTAAAGGTGGCGTACAGCCGGGTGGAATTGACGTAATACACCGCCTGTGCCGTAATGGTGTTGGCTCCCATCAACTGCACTGTCATGCTCGGTTCAAACTTCGCCCCGTTAATCTGGATGGTTACTGCTCCGCCATTGCCGCCCTGTGTTGCATTTACAGAACTAATATTGAAAGGAATAATTCTGGCTAAGAAACGAACCGTCTGGAAAGGGTCGGCTGTATCACTTCCGTATGCCGCCAAGTAATAAATCCCTGCTTTCAGTTCGGGAATGATTGCTTCCTGATTAGCCTGGAATGGAACAGCCGCTACATAATCGTAATCATTGGAGTTGGGCAACTTACCATAGCTGATGTACAAACGGTTGATTGCATTGTGAGTAGAATCACCGGTAAGTTTTACCGACATTGTTTCGCCGGCAAGACTGGCTGGAACGACGATTTGATAATTGGTAGCAAGATTATTTTCCAATACATTGTACACCATTGTATCGATTGGTAGCTCGTTTACAGAAATAAGGATAGTATTGGGAGAGACATAAGTATTGTTGCCTTCATTTTGCTCAACAATATTGTTTAGAATATCGGTCTTCACCAACAGATGATAGTAGCCCGGAAGCACCCCCCTAATCCGTACTCCTATGGCATGGTTAACATCTGCCTGTGGGGGCAGGTTAATATTACCACTAAAGGTGCCTAATAAAACATCGGTTGCATCAAAGGTTGTATCTCTTGAAAGATACAGGGCTTCCTTAACGTAGCCGGAAGCCATATTACTACCTATGTTTTTCAACTTCCAGCCAAACGGAGTCGGTGCGCCAAGAGCCGCCTGCATGTACAAAACATTCATTTGGGTAACGACCAAATCGCTGGGTGGCTGTGCTGCAATATAGATGGGACTGAATGCCAGGTTGTTCGTCTTGTTGGGCTCATACACTACGTTACCACCATCTGTTTTTACAATCATGATATAGTTACCGGAAAGATTAGCCGGGAGAGTTACTTCCAGCGTATCGCTATACTGTGCACCGGAGGCCAATGCCCCGCTATGTACCAGCAAGCCAATCTGCACGTCGCCGTAGTCCAGCACATTGTTGGTAGAGAGATAAACATGGTCTGCCCAGGAAGCGGCAGGCGTGATGCCGGGGCCGGCGTTTTTTACCGTAAAGCCAAACTTGATGGGCTGTGCCGCCGTTGCTTCGAAAGGAGCCGTGGCAGATGGGATGATCAGGTCGGCCGGTGGTGGTACCGTAACGACGATGGTTGTACCACCGCTGGCATTGCTGATGGATAATGTGTTGTTG
>CAXTDG010000339.1:0-5612 GCA_964242675.1 uncultured Chitinophagaceae bacterium | reverse complement strand
ATCTGCACCATCTCCGGTAATACGCTCAAGTCGCTGTGGCGCCAGCACAAATCATCCTTGTTCAATTACAACATAAGAGGCTTTTTGGGAGAAAATCCTATCAACAAGAAGATCAAAGAAACCATCCAGACAGAGCCGGAAAAGTTCTACTTCTACAATAATGGTATCTCAGCTATCTGCACCGACTTCCAGGCCGTTCAAAACCAGCGGGGCGCTTTAACGCAGTTTAAGTGCATCAACTTCCAAATCATCAATGGCGCACAAACGACGACTACCATCGGCAAGTTTAGGGACAGCTACAGCGGCCAGTTAAGTAAAGTGAGAGTGCTACTAAGAGTTACTAAGGCAGAATACTACAAGAAGGAAAAGGGCCTGAATAAACGAATCGTTACTTACAATAACAGCCAGACGATCATCAAGGCAAGTGACTTTCGCTCCAACGACGAAATCCAAATTTGGTTGGAGAAAAAGCTGAAAGACTACAAGTACAAGTACACCTCTCCCTACCGCAACATTATCTTCCAGCGCAAACGGATTAAAATAAGCAAAAGCAAGGAACAGTTACACATTCCCATTGATGCATTGGCCAGGGCCTTGTATGTTTTTGACCATGATCCCTTACTGGTGTACAAAGGCTCCAAGTACTTCTTTGATACAGACGAGCAGAACGGTATGTACTGGCAAATCTTTGGTGATAACGGCAAAGAACTGGAGCACTACAATGAAGCCCGGTTAGTAAAAACAGTCAGTGTCTTTTTTATCTGGACACGTATAGAAGAGAAGCTAAAACAGCTATCAAAGGAGTACAAGATCAAGGGAGGAGAAAATACAACGCTGTACCAGTCCACCTTAGCCAAATGGCATTTCCTGTATTTGTATGGCTACATCCTGAACAACAACTACGCTGAGGAACTACCCACCCTGTTCAAAAAGATAGCAAACGGCACCCTCTTCACAAAAACAGATAACTTCATTGAGAAGTGGTTTTCCCGCATTCACAAGCTGGTGACCAAGTGCCTGGAGCAGAATTACGAACAGTCGGCAGAGCGGGAGAAAAGCACGACACAGGGCTTCAACTTCAAGAACTGGTTAAGAAGCACACAAGAGTTCCAGAAGCTAAAGAAGGAGATTAAGTACATTGAACTAAGTGATTACCCGTTGTAGTGCTTACTGTACCTTCAATTAAAGGATAGAGGAAATGTAGAGCCAGGTATACGGAGAAGTATGCCTTCAAGAAGCTATACAGTAACAATACGTAGTGCTCTTTCTACCTATCTAAAATTATTAAATTGTAAACATAGGAGCGGGCTTTGTGCCAGGCAGTAGACACACCTTGGGAGGCTACCTTTGCTACCTTGCCATTACAGTAGCAGGCCTTAATCCGTAAGCTGGAGTATTATGAAAGTTCTAATATTTTTTATCATCGTAATCTTTTTAAAGCCGTTAATAGCATCATCCTGTAGTTGTGTTCCACAAAATGACATTGGTAAATCAATCAATTTTGCCGATGCAATTTTTAAAGGCAACGTTATTAAAATCGATTCTCTGGTAACAGTTGATTCTGCTATGAGTTATAAAAAGAACGGTTTACAACAGATAGATTATCGTCAAAAAAAGATGATAAAAGTTTTATTAGAGGCTAGTGAAATTATAAAAGGCGATACGACCTTGAAGTATATTTCGGTTTTTACTACTTATGAATGTTGTACTTGTGGTTTCCCTTTCAAAGTTAATGGGCAGTATATCGTCTACGGATATTATGAGACATTAGCGCTATCAAATGAAAATAGGATAGCAGCTAACGAACAAGAATTAAAACATATGGTAACAACCAAAGATGTAGTATTAAGCACATCTACTTGTTCAAGGACAACTGACTCTTGTGATTCTGAATTGAAAGCCATTAAACTATTCTTAAGTTCTCAAAAGAAAAACCGTTAAGAATGGGCATTATGCCAGGCGACAAGCAAATTGAAGAAGGCTATCTTTGCTCATGACTAATCGTTATGAAGCCCTAAACTATTGTAACTAAAACATACAACCTTTTTCTCTAACCACCTAAGTGGGGGTATCTTTCATTCCAGAACCTCTGCTATTACCTGCCCTGCTTCATGCTTCAAATACACAGCGACCTAAAAGAAATACTTGTCATCCTCAACGATCCACAGCACAAAGCAACAGAAGCTAGTTATCAAAACGCCTCCATCCGTTTTCGTGGGCTGGTAGATGATGCTGCGGAGCAAAGCGAAGTGTATCAGCAATGGAGCCAGCAGTACTTGGTAGATGTAAATGATGAAACCGGTGAGGTTATAAAACTGCATGAATCTACCCAAGAATTAAAAGCAGATATTGAGGCTTTTATTAAGCTGATAGAACGTATAGAACAATACTCAGCGACTAATTGAGTAAGTGGTCCTTCACCAATTGGCAATTGTGATTTGAAAATAATATTTTCAACACTCAATAACTGCCTTATGAAAAGACTATTTACTTGTTGCCTTTTGCTGTTGGCTACCGGGTCATTTGCCCAGGTTGGAATTGGTATCACAACACCTAATTCAAAAGCTGTTCTTGATATATCTGGTACAGGCAAAGGGCTACTCATTCCACGTATGGATTCTGTTACCCGTGTGGCTATTGCAACGCCCTTGCCAGATGGGTTGATGGTGTTTCAAACCGATGGCAGGAAGGGATTCTGGTACGCAGTCTCAAATGTATGGTTATACATACCAGATAAGGTAAACAGTGGTGATGACTTGGGTTCGCACGTAGCTACAACCAATCTGGGAATAAATGATTTTGATATAAGGTTGCGTGCTCAGTCAGATACCAATCATGGACTTGGTTGGTACGGAACAAGCAGTACTACAAAAAACTGGCTTGGACAATCTATAGATGGCCCAGTATTGTATGGAAACATCGCTGGTGTATTAGGAACAAAATTGGGTGGCCGCCAATCAATATTAACCTGGAATAACAGCGGTCGGGTAGGTATCAATAATGCAAACCCTCAGCAAGCACTGGATGTAGCAGGAACGGTAAGGGCACAACAGTTCGCCTATGCTACTCCACAAACTTATTATCTGAGTATTCCATTTGACGCTTTTACCTCTACAAATGAATCAGCCTACAGAATTGCTACGGATGTTCAAACCGTAAATGGAGGGAACGTTACAGCGTATATGCAACTTATTGGCGGAACTGCAGGGCAGGCAGGATTTGTATCAGCTCCAGTAAACCTGCCGCAAGGAGCTGTTATTACAAATTTGGAGTTCACCGCCCAGGATAACGATGGCTCAAGTGTTATTCCGCAGGTAAGCCTGGCAGGGCTCAGCCCAATAAGCGGGTCAATATCACTGGGTGTACCTTTATTAGTTGCTGTTGCGCTTACGGCAGAAAGTCCCAATTGGCAAACAGTATCCGTGGCACTGAACCATACTGTTCGTAATGATTTGAATGTATACAAGGTGACCGTAAAACTTAATCAAAACAACGTTAATTCAAGGCTACATGGAGTTCGCATTACTTACACTGTAAGCAGCCCTGACTAGCACCTTTGTAAATGTACGATCCTTCATATCAGTGTAAATGTCTCCCCTTGTACCTTTTTCCAAAGTGCTCTTAGTATTTCGCTACTCATATCATCAGCATCCATTATACCCCAGTCATTGAACCACTGTACCAGTGCAGGCTTCTCTGTTGGCCAAGAGCTATGCGAGTGACCTTCGAACCAAAACAGGCACCAGCTATTTCGCATGAACGTACCTGCTGCATAATGCGCTGACTTAAGAAACTGTTCTTCTGATATCGCTTTAATGATAGGTAGATATTCATCATAATAAGCCATCAGGGTTTATACTGCTTCATCAAGATTTTGAGGAACGTCAATAAAATCTTGATGTGACATAACAATTAGTTTGGTGCTGCAACTTATCTTTTTACAGCTATTTATCTAACAAGCAATTATTAACGTACAGCATAATATAGTTAGCCAGAATGGCTGCTAAAAAGAAAAGCATAAAAAAGCCCTGTTGTAAAAACAAGGCTTTAAAGACAAGTTAATAAAGATTAATTTACAGTAAAGGTACCAGTGGTTGGAGCAGAACTACAGTTAGTATAATCTAAGGTTGAATAAAACTCATAATTACCAGAAGGTACTCCTGTTATTGGCCCACCGTAGCCTGGGAAAGTTATTGTAGTCCACGTAGAAGAGCCAACAAGGTGGTAAGTTAATGTTCCACCAGAAGGGCATAGGGTATTACACCTTCCACATCCACAGGTGCATTCTGTATAGATATAGAAAGAATTAGCAGTACCAGGTGTAGCACCTATACTCATTACAGCTGGGATATGGCAATAGTCAAACGTAGCGCTTACGTAGTTGGTAAAGGTTGCTGGTGCAACACAGTTGGTGCTAGAAGTAGCAGTAGTGCCAAAAGTGAAATTAACGGTTTGGCAATAGTTACTTTCCGACATTTTGAAATCTACCCTGAACAAACGTGAGTTGTACGTTATGTTATTTATCGTTATTGTTTCTTCATACCCATAATCAGTGCTATAAAGGTCGTAGCCGTTTAGCAAAGAAAAGTTATAGCCAAGTGAATTTGTCTGGCATTGAGTTTCCAAAATAGTTACCCAAAAGGAAAGCTGCATGGTGCCGGGGTTTAAAGGGCCATAAATGTCAAACTCCCGTTTCATAAATTGGACGTATACAGTATTTGCCTTCCTGCAGCAAGGGCCAGGTTGAATGATGTTATTAGTAGCAGAATCTTTTCCTATTTTACCACCTGATTGTTGCAGCACGTTGTTTAATGCAATTTTTTTGTACTCTGCATCACTAGGCAATTGTCTGTGCGACTGGAATTCATCTCAAGTATGCTTGTTTTCTTTTAGCTGCGTTTTAGTGTCATCAACGCCCTGCTTATTACAAGCGAAAAAAAGTCCGGCCACAAGAGAAAGGGTTAGTACATACATTAACCCTTTTTTCATTTGTTTCATACTATAGATATTTAGAGGTAAACAAAAAACGAACAGTAGAGTAGGTTGGGTTTTAGTCAATAAAATACTATAACCCAGCTAGCCAGGAAAAATTACTAATGATAAAAAAAATGGTGCGAATTATGCTACTTGAACCTTTCTAAACAACTAAGCTGAAATAAATATTACTGATTATTCTAAGAAATCGGGTATGCTGGAACAGCTGCAATATATAAACCCAGATTAATCTGATGAAAAGAAGTATCAGGTTTTTAAATTTATTATTTAAAACCGAAATCGTTTGCAAAAACCGGTTATTACTCGTATTATTTTTAGATAAATTATACTTTATTTTAACGATACAATTTTGTGTTCTAACATTAATGTTTGTTGCGGATATAAGTTTTGTGTTCTTACTAGCCTAATACAATCATAGGTTCTTTTACTTTGCTCCTATGGTAGAGGAGCGGGAAATAAAACTATCGTACGGGGATGCGATTTTGAGACAGATAAAGCCGAATTTATGCAAGCGGTGCAGGCAATAGAAATACGCCACTTGGCATATTTTATGGCCCGGCCAGCCATGTTTGAAGATGAAAGCTTTGTCAGTCACATGATGGAAATCGGTGCAAATG
>CAXTDG010000338.1:0-5636 GCA_964242675.1 uncultured Chitinophagaceae bacterium | reverse complement strand
ATGCCGAACGGGACAACCTACTGGCACAGGCCGAAACGCAAATCCGAAGTAGTGGCCGGGAGCTAGGCATCCTCGACCAGGCCAAAGGCAACACCGAACTATTTCTATCAAAGTTTTTGATGCAGCTAGGCTTCCAAAATGTAGTTATCAATTACAAAGAAGACCCCAAACCAACACTACCGTTTTTCAACTAACACTTAGCCATTTCTTCCAATAAAAAAAACTAGAAAATCAGAATTTGTACCATTTTCCCATTGATTTTAAAATTTGATACAAAAGAAAGAAATGCTTTTTGTACCAATAACTTAAACCTTTAAAAAAGTGGTACACTATTGTGACTTTTCTTCCGTAACTTTTAAAAAGTCACAAAAGAACAGTCACAAAACAATTTCACTCTATTACTGATAGGCTCAAACTTTTCTTATTTGAAAAAACTATTCCGATACATCAAAATTCCGCTCATCCTGGTAGCACTTGTGGCAATTACTTTTTTCATACTACAACGGGTAAAACTGCTGCCGTCTTTCAGCGATTGGTTCAAAGAAAAACCGATTTTGATTGATAACACGCCGCTGGTTATTACCCAGATAAAAACCATTGCCTTACTCAATACGGCATCGCTATACAAGGAAATGGTGATCGATTCGGTCAGCCTTCAAAAAGCTGACTTACCTGCCGTTTTTTATCCGCTTACTTTTTCTACTGAGCCTGTTTCTTATAAAAAAGAACTGGTGCTAATCGTAAAAGGAAAAGCCACAGCAGGTATCAATTTAAAAAACCTGCCCGATAGCAATGTGTTTGTACAAGACGATTCGGTAAGCCTGAAACTGCCCCGGCCCGCCATCACCGATTTTTTCATCAATCCTTCTGATACCGAAACGTTTTATGAATTGGGCAAGTGGACTGGCGAAGAAGTTACCGCTGTAAAAGCCATAGCCCGCCGCCGCCTACAGGAAGAAGCAGCCCGGCAAAATTTGTTGGAGAAAGCGGCAGATAAAGCCCGGTCGGTTTTGGAATCTTTTTTACGCAGTTCCGGTTTCACCAAAATCAACATTCAATTTTACTAAGTCTTTATTTTGCACCCATGAAAAAGTTTGTTTTTATAGCTATTGCACTGGCGGCTACCAGCTTGTTTTCCTGTAATAATTCAACCAGTGAAAAGAGTAACGTGGACACAGCAGAAAATAAATCGCTGGAAGATTCTTTGTACAAACAGGTAATGAACATTCACAATGAAATAATGCCAAAAATGGGCAAGGTGATGGGATACAAAACGCTGGCGCAAAAGTAAATAGATTCTATCAAAAGCATCATCTCTCATACTTCTCTTCCCACCGAAGTGGCTCGCCGAATAGCCGATGATGTAAACAAATTAGACGTGCTGAATGATAGTCTGAAAGCCGCTGACAAGGCCATGAACGACTGGATGGATGGCTTTGATGCCGACCCTAAAATGCCTACTACTGCAGAACGGGCTGCTTACTTCGCTGATCAAAAGCAAAAAGCTGAAATTATGCGTACCCGTTTCCTGCACACACTGGCTTCGGCGGATAGCTTTTTTGTAAAAAAATGAGGAGTTTGAACTGCCTTATAAACTTCTATAGTACTTAAAGGAACACATCTAAACTGGTTATTCCAGTTCAGCGTCTTCCTCAAAATATTTTGCTCTTATTATAGCGGGGGCAGCAGCAACTACTGATCCTATCAAAACACTAACGTTAGGGCAGTCATCTCTATATATTAACCCTGCCGAAAGTTCATATATACCTAGTAATGTTTCAACTTTAGGACTAAACGTATACAGTTGAAATCCTTCCCCATTTTTCTGTACCATTCTTGAAACAAAGCCTGTCTATAATCTCCTCTCCTTTTATCTCCTTCTTCATCACAAATGTAAACTACAGCATTAAGGGGCGTATGCAGGTAGTTTTTTAAAGCTTGGATAACTGTTGCAGAAACTCTTTTATCCCTTACTGTCTTTTTTCCTTCGCCTGCCAGAAATTCAAATTCTGAAACTTCAAAATCGTATTCTTCTAAAATTTCAAGTACTAATTCATGCTTGAAACGAATACCATAGTTTATATTATAGTCAGATGTGAATGTGTAAATTTCATTACCATTATCCGTTAGCGGATAGGGCCTTACGTTTTCCGGGGTGTTTTTTTGCGAAGGCTCTAACGGTTCCATTTGTGATGGCTTCTTTAAAGGCGTTTTTTTCAGCCATAACTTTTTTTACAATCTGGTCAGGCTCAATTTTTTTGTCAATAAATACGGTTACTTCCATACCAATCAGTTTATAAGATTTAAAAGATTGAGTGGGTGTAAATCTATAAATCTGTTCTTTTAACCAAGCACCACCCATACACTACAAATCTATATTAAAAACGCCTTTATTTTAGTATAATATTCTAGATAAATCTGAATTCAAGAAAGGACTACTCATTACAATTCGTCAACGCCAGTTTTAGCTTACCAAAATTCAGTTTCCCCAAATCACTAAATACCTGTTTCCCATCTTCGCTCCGGGTAGCGCCGGAGCCAATAGTAAAACCATCACCCTGGCGTAGCATCACTTCCTGCCGCATCGAAACTTTGCCTTCCGATTTGTAAGAATAATCAGCTATGAGCGTATCGCCCCGCAGCATTCCATTAATGGTACCAGTGTTAGCATCCTTTTCGCTCAGGCTATAGTTCAATTCTCCGGTTATATTTTGCCCGGTTTGTATCAGCTTCATCCGAATGGTATCCTTATTAGCAGCATACATGTAGCAGCGGGTTACAGAATCTGCGGAAGATCCGGTTGGTCCGCCACTTCCGTTGGTGTCTGATTCGCCACCGTTAGAAGATGGTGTAGAAGCCGCACTTGACGCAGCAGAATCACCACTGCTGCCCGTTTGCGAAGAATTATTACAGGCTAATAAAAAGCTGATGCAAGCGAATGGTATAAGTAGCTTTTTCATGTAAGTTATTTGCTAAGCCTGCTTCGCAAAACAATGCCAGAAACAACTATATAAATGCCGCAGCCTATACCTAAAAAGCTGTGTTGGTAGTCTTTCAGTTGCCAGCCGGCAAAAAGTCTATGGGCGAAGCGGTTGTACAGAAAATGAAAGTTGATTTTCTCTGGAGTTATACGCTATCAATAATACTTCATTTTCTGTAGCAGGCAGCACCTGGCAGGTTGCAGCATCGGGCAACAGGTTGTTTTGAAAAAGGGAAGTTGTACCGTTGTGGTACACCAGCATTTTTTCCCAAAATTCCCTTTTGGTCTGGGTTGAATTATAATCCCGATAGGCCATTACAAATTGGTTTTGTGTTGGCATGTTCACACAAAAATCAGTATCGAACCCGGCGGCATAATGTTCTTTTTTGGGTATGCGGACTATGCTATCAATTTTCAGGCTGCTGTCGGCATGTATGAGTACCAGGTCGCCCACCATAAAAGTGTTGCTGGAAATATTTCCTACGCCAACAGCCTTCCCTGCCAATGCACCTGCTACGCCAGCCCCAGCTAGTAGCACGTTTGCCAGCACTACGCCAGGCCGCTCCCGGTATCTGTAGCCTTCTCCGGCTACAAACAGACCGCCATTTGCAGCCTGGCCAAACGCATGAACCTGGTAAAACTGAATGTTCTCAACGGTTGAGTCTTCTACCATTCCTTCTTCATCAACCCCACCATTTACAATTTTTGTTTCCCCAAAATGCTCTTTCCAGTTTAGTGTAGTCCTTGCTGTTATTTGTCCTGCATCATTCATCTGCAGCAGGCAAAGCCCTTTAAAATTATCGCTATTTATCCGCTCGTTTTCCTTAAAATAGTTGCCAAGCACAGTAAAATCTTTTTGCCCCTGCCGGTAAGCTACTTTCAAGGGCAAAAATGGGGCATCGCCTTCCTTGGTAGATATTTCAAACTTTTGTTTTCCAGTAGCAGTTTCAATTCCTACCAGGTTTGATTCGTACTTGTTACTGGCTAAGTCCTTTTTCCGAAAAACATAGAACAACAGTAAATCCTCTGTATGCCCTACGAAACTTGCCTGCTGGGTTTTAAAGTTCGTTTCCGGCGTAAAAACCACTTTCCGGTATCCATTATTTTTCGTAAAAATGTTTACGTCGTAGGTAAAAACGTTGTTGTGCTTGGTAGGGATTATCGATACAAAATCGCCATTTCCGAAAGTTTGCAACATTTTGGCTCCGCCGGGCAGGTTTATATCTGAGGAAATATGTTTCTCCAGGTAGTATTCAGAATTAACGTCCAGCTTGTCTTCAAATAGTATCTCTGTTTTGCTGGCTATATCATATATTTTGTGGTAAAGGATTTTCTTTTTCGGGTCGAGAATAAGAGTCATGAAATGGGTGCCGTTGTAGGCAGTTGCCAGCAGATTTTCCCGGTTGTTGCAGGTAAAAGTCCAGGTATTGGTTTCTTCCAGATTGGTGCTGTATGTCTTCACCAAATACCTTTTGCCATCTATTGATCTATCATTCACTTCGTAGCAACAGGAGTAGCCAGCTACGCCGGTACTATTGGTAAAAAACTGCAGGTTGCTGAATGAAAAATCCTTTACATCATTGAGCTGAATGGCAGGCTGTGCGTACAAACAGGGTAAACGCAAAAAGGTAAAAATCAGGAAAACAGCAATCGTACGATTCATGGAAAGGGGTAGATGAAGGCACGAAAGTATTATTTCGGTAAAACATTTTTATTAGTGGAAAACCTTCCTAACGGTAGAAATGTATTCGGGACTAAAATAATTGCAGGCAACTGTCTCTTTTCACTTTCCGGCCTCCATACTTTACTACTTTCCTATTTTTGCCCGCATGACGACGACAAAGGAACTGGGCAAAAATTTTGAGCCGCAGGCTGCCGAAGCCAAATGGACGGAACACTGGAAACAACAAGGCTATTTCAATAGCAAACCTGACGATCGGGAAGCTTTTACTGTAGTGATTCCACCGCCCAATGTGACCGGCGTACTGCACATGGGTCATACCCTCAACGAAACGGTGCAGGATATACTGGTTCGCAATGCTCGTATGAATGGGAAAAACGCTTGCTGGGTACCCGGTAGTGACCATGCATCTATTGCCACCGAAAGCAAAGTGGTGCAAATGCTAAAGGATCGGGGCATTGAAAAAAGCAGCCTAACCCGGCCCGAATTTTTGAAATACGCTTTTGAGTGGAAGGAAAAATATGGCGGCATTATCTACAACCAGATTGAGCGCCTGGGCTGCTCGGTTGATTGGAACCGAACCACTTTCACCATGGACGAGCATTACCACAAAGCGGTAATAAAAACCTTTGTGAAGCTGTACAATGATGGCCTCATCTACCGGGGTGCCCGTATGATAAACTGGGATCCGTCTGCTAAGACGGCTTTGAGCGACGAAGAAGTAGAACATCGGGATGCAGAAGGCCGATTATTTTATATTAAATACAAGCTTGTTCCTGCTGATAATCTTACCAGCGAAGCAACGCAAGGCGATAATATTGTTCGCAGCGATGGCGATGCACCTATTGAAGATTACATTGTAATTGCCACGCAGCGCCCCGAAACCATTATGGGCGATACGGCTGTTTGCGTTCATCCTGATGGCGAAAGGTATAAAAACCTGCGGGGTGCTTACGCTGTAGTGCCTTTAATCAA
>CAXTDG010000337.1:0-5686 GCA_964242675.1 uncultured Chitinophagaceae bacterium | reverse complement strand
TTTTCTCCGAAGTAAAAGGTATTACCATTGAGCACTACATCATTTCTCACAAAATAGAACGTGCAAAAGAACTGCTCATATACGATCAGCTATCTCTTACCGATATTGCATTTAAGCTGCACTACAGTAGTGTAGCTCACCTGTCCAACCAGTTTAAAAAGGTCACTGGTCTTACGCCCTCCTTTTTTAAAAAGATGAAGCACAAAAGGTTAATTGCACGTGAAAATCTCTAAATTTTCTTTCCTGAAATATATTTTTTGAATAAGTGAATTATGTAAAGTCTCTGATGAACTGTGTAACAATATCCATCCTGTTGCAGCGAACTTTACACTTTCATAATAAAAAAAAGATAGAGTAGGGGAAGACGATAGTAATGCCGAACACTGATAACGCTGAAATGGAGAAGCTGAAACCTCAGATTATTGTTGAAATAATTGAGTATGTTCCTAATGCTGTTTTAAGCAAAACGATTATAAAAAAGACCACTGGCAACGTAACGGTTACTGCGTTTGACGCAGGCGAAGAGCTGGCCGAAAAAACTTCTCCTTTCGATACGTTTATACAGATAATAGATGGTACTGCTGAAATTACAATCGATTCGAAAAAATACCAGCTAAAGCTGGGTGAGGGCATCATTATACCTGCCAATGCTACTCATATATTCAATGCAAATGAGCAGTTCAAAATGATTGCTACTATCATTAAAAGCGGGTACGAAATATAGCATTGTATTAGGTTTTTAACAATAGTGTAGTTGCCTTACTAACCAGGCATAATTTACTCGTGGCTCACAATCTAAATTCTTGTACGCTAAACTAAATGACAGCCATGAAAACAAACGAAGAATTACAAACAGATGTTCAGGACGCTATAAAATGGGAACCATTGCTCAATGCAGCAGAAATTGGCGTAACAGTTAAGGATGGCGTGGTAACGCTCTCCGGAGTAGTTAGCAACTATTCGAAAAAGGGAGAAGCGGAAAATGCAGCTAAAAGCGTGAAAGGGGTAAAAGCGGTAATAGAAGAAATAAAAGTGGTATTTCCGGGTTGGTCGGGTATGTTGAGCAGTGATGAGATAGTGCAAGAGGTGTGTAACACCCTCAACAAAAATGATGATATACCAAAAGATACCGTAAAAATAAAGATAGAAAACGGATGGGTAACACTTGAAGGCGATTTGAAATGGAATTACCAGCGGGAAGCAGCCTGTATTGCAGTAAGTAAAACACCGGGAGTAGTAGGCATATATAATAACATTTTATTGAAGCCTGAGCAGTACGACGATGTTGAAAGAGAGGGCATTGTAAATGCTTTGAGTCGAAACACACTGATTGATAGCGACGATATTGAAATTGAGATTACAGGCGATACGGTAAGGCTAAAAGGTATAGTAGGCTCATGGTATCAGAAAAAAGAAGCCAGTAAAGTAGCCTGGAATGCACCAGGTGTACGTTGTGTAGAAAATGACCTGACGATAAAAGACGATTGGTTGGTGTATTGATAAAAGTGGGGAATGCTCCACTTTTTTTTTTTATTCTGCTATAAAAAGGATTGGGTGATTCATAAATGCAGCTTGTATTCAGGTGGAAATCGTAAATACGAGTTGACTTATAAAAGGGCTACACATGTTACCTAAAAAAATGAAAGCGGCTGTACTACATGCTTTAGGTGGTAAATTGGCCATAGAAGAAATGCCGGTAAAAGAACCCCGTGAAAATGAAGTTCTGGTAAAAGTAATTACCTGTGGCGTGTGCCATACCGACTTACACGCCTGCCAGGGCGATTGGCCTGCTAAGCCTAAAGTACCACTTATACCCGGCCACGAGGCTATTGGCTATGTGGCAGCATTGGGCACGGAAGTAAAGAATGTAAAAGAAGGTGATATTGTTGGTGTACCCTGGCTGTATAGTGCCTGTGGCTATTGCGATTTTTGCATCACTGGTTGGGAAACCTTGTGCGAAAGCCAGCAGAACGGCGGCTACAGTGTAGATGGTGGCTATGCGGAGTATGTAATTGCCAATGCCCGGTATGTCGCCCACTTTCCAGCAAACATTAATTTCTTGGAAATGGCCCCCATTATTTGCGCAGGCGTTACGGTATACAAAGGCCTTAAAGAAACAGAAGCAAAACCAGGCGAATGGGTGGCCATTTCCGGTATTGGTGGGCTGGGCCACTTAGCAGTGCAATACGCCAAGGCCATGGGGCTGTATGTGGCAGCTATAGATGTAGCAAATGATAAACTGGAGCTTGCAAAAAGCTTAGGTGCCGAACTAACCGTGAATGCATTGGAACAAGACCCAGGCGCTTTTTTAAAAAAGGAAACGGGTGGAATGCATGGCGTGTTGGTTACCGCTGCATCTCCTATCGCATTCAAGCAAGGCTTGTCAGCCCTTAGGCGAAAAGGTACTTTATCTCTAAACGGTATACCACCCGGCAGTTTCGATTTGCCCATATTCGATACGGTAATAAACCGCACTACCATACGAGGCTCTATAGTAGGTACCCGAAAAGATATGCAGGAGGCAATAGCCTTTGCAATTGAAGGCAAAGTAAAAGCTACAGTACATGCTGCAAAATTAGAAAACATCAATACCGTTTTTGCCGACATGAAAAAAGGAGAGATCAGCGGCAGGATTGTATTAGAAATTGCTACTCCCTGATTTCAAATTGTTATCGTTTTTGGTAAACGATGTATGGCGGTTATTTAGCTGAAACATTCCTTATGGCACTATACAATTTTTAAGGTATTACAATAAAATAATACAAATGACAAGTGGCGAAATAGACAATAATATATACGAAGTTGAACTTGATGAAACCATAGAAACCATAGAAACCATAGAAACCATAGAAACCATAGAAACCATTACTCAGGAGAACAATAATAATAAGCTGGTTGTGCTAAATGGTTATGCGTTAGATAAAGAAACATTATCACCTGATTTATTGCGTAAAATAAATGCCTACTGGCGGGCCGCTAACTATTTATCAGTCGGGCAGATATACCTGTACGACAATCCGCTGCTAAAAAAGCCATTAACCCTGGCACACATCAAACCAAGATTGTTAGGGCACTGGGGTACTACCCCAGGCCTTAACTTTATTTATGTACACCTCAACCGAATTATAAAAGAGCGTGATATAGATATGCTCTTTGTGGCCGGGCCGGGGCATGGTGGGCCAGGGCTGGTAGCCAATACCTACCTCGAAGGAACGTATAGCGAATTGTACCAGGATATATCGGAAGACACGGACGGAATGAAGAAACTGTTCAAGCAGTTTTCTTTCCCCGGTGGTATACCCAGCCATGTGGCTCCTGAAACGCCCGGCTCTATCCATGAAGGGGGCGAATTGGGCTATTCATTATTGCATGCATATGGCGCTGTGTTCGACAATCCGGATTTGCTGGTAGCCTGCGTAATTGGTGATGGCGAAGCAGAAACCGGGGCGCTGGCTGCCAGTTGGCATAGCAACAAATTTTTGAATTCGGTACATGATGGAGCAGTGCTGCCCATTCTGCACTTGAACGGCTACAAAATTGCCAACCCAACCGTGCTGGCCCGCATTCCCAAAGAGGAATTAACCCAGCTACTAAAAGGATATGGGTATGAACCGTTTTTTGTAGAAGGAGAAATACCGGAAATTGTTCATCAGCAAATGGCTGCCACGCTGGATACCATCATCCATAAAATAAAGCAAATACAGGACGAGGCTCGCCAAAATGGTTTTACAACACGCCCCGTGTGGCCCATGATTGTGTTGCGTACGCCCAAAGGCTGGACTGGCCCGGACACAGTAGATGGCATACAAATAGAAGGGACCTGGCGTGCCCATCAGGTTCCGCTTGCTCAAATGGCTACTAACCCGCAGAACGTAACTATGCTGGAGGAATGGATGAAAAGTTATAAGCCAGAAGAACTGTTTGATAATAACGGAAAGCTTATTCCTGAACTGGCAACACTGGCACCAAAAGGTAACAAACGCATGGGTGCAACAGCACATGCCAATGGTGGTTTGCTGCTTCGTACGCTGCGGATGCCGGATTTCAAAACCTTTGCGGTAGAACTGGCACAACCTGGCACAATAGAAGCTGAAGCCACCGTAATTACAGGCGCTTTTTTAAGAGATGTGATGAAGTCAAATTGGGCCAGCAGAAACTTCAGGGTTTTTGGCCCGGATGAAACCTCCTCTAACCGGCTTTCTAAATTATTTGATCTTACTGATCGCACATCCACTGCAGAAATATTAGAAAGTGACGAGCATATTTCCCCTGATGGGCGGGTAATGGAAGTATTGAGTGAACACCTTTGCCAGGGCTGGCTGGAAGGCTATTTACTAACGGGCAGGTATGGTGTTTTTTCCTGTTACGAAGCTTTTATTCATATTATCGATTCCATGTTCAACCAACACGCCAAGTGGTTGAAAGTGTGTAGCCATATCCCCTGGCGCAGGCCCATTGCATCTCTAAATTATCTACTTACATCCCATGTGTGGCGGCAGGATCATAATGGCAATAGCCACCAGGATCCAGGGTTTCTGGATATTGTGGCAAACAAATCAGCAGACATCGTTCGCATCTATCTTCCGCCGGATGCCAACACACTTTTATCGGTAATGGATCACTGCCTACGTAGCCGCAATTACATCAACGTAATAGTCGCTGGCAAGCAGCCGGAACTGCAATGGCTGAATATGGACGAGGCTGTAAAACACTGCACTATAGGCTTGGGTATTTGGGAATGGGCCAGCAACG
Source organism: uncultured Chitinophagaceae bacterium (assembly GCA_964242675.1). Taxonomy (GTDB): domain Bacteria; phylum Bacteroidota; class Bacteroidia; order Chitinophagales; family Chitinophagaceae; genus JAZKFT01. The sequence continues at coordinate 934 of CAXTDG010000337.1, read as the reverse complement.
ATAAAGGGGAGGAACCGGATATTGTAATGGCCTGTGCCGGTGATGTACCAACACTGGAAACTATTGCCGCCGTACAGCTTTTAAGAGAACATTTACCTGAGCTAAAAGTGCGGGTGATAAACGTGGTAGACCTAATGACTTTACAGTCGGAAACGGAACACCCGCATGGATTGAACGATAAAGATTTTGATATGCTGTTTACAAAAGACAAACCGGTGGTGTTTGCTTTCCATGGATACCCGTCATTAGTTCATCGGCTTACCTATCGCAGAACCAATCATAAAAATTTCCATGTACGAGGCTACAAAGGAGAAGGTACAACCACCACGCCTTTTGATATGGTTGTACTCAATGAACTCGACAGATTTCACCTGGTAAATGATGTTATTGATCGCCTGCCTCATCTTGAATCAAGAGGCGCTTATATTAAACAATACCTGCAAAGTAAATTTCTAGATCACAAAGCATACATCAATATGCATGGTGAAGACATGCCGGAAATAATTAACTGGAAATGGAATGCACCCGAACCGATTAAATAAATAAAGATGAAAAAAATATTGGTCGTATTGAATGAAAGACATGTTTCTCAGAAAGTAGTTAATAAAGCCATAGATATTGCCAAAGAAACAGGATCATCTATTGAAGTAGTATTTCTTAACGATTTGAGTGCTTTTGTGTTTGGCTACCCCTTTCCAAATGATCTAAGTTTTGCCACTTCTATAACATCGGTAGAGAGCGAAACAGCCGAAGCCATTGCTGTTATTAAAAGTGAAGCACAACTGTTTGAGGAAAAATGTAAAGAACACAACGTAAGGTATAGTATGGATGTGTATCAATTCATTTCGGTGGAAGAGCTTATTGAGTTAAGCAGTTTTTCAGACCTGATTATAGCTGCAGCCCGGTTTGAATCTGGCGATTACGACTTTAAAGA
>CAXTDG010000336.1:0-5693 GCA_964242675.1 uncultured Chitinophagaceae bacterium | reverse complement strand
TATCTCTTCCAAGTGGGGCCCAAGCGTTATTCCGCACAATCCCGGCGGACATATCAGCCATTTTGTATTGCCCAATACAAAAGCCTATTGGGTACCCGACCTGGAAGCGTATGCCGATTATTTTACCAAAACCGACACGCTGCCTATTCGTATGCAGCAATACTATCAATACCCTAGCAGGAAAGTTGGTCCGCAACACGAATGGGTGTATGATATCACCTTCAAACCCTGGCCTTACCTGTTCCCGGTTTTAAATGCTGTTTTTCTGCTTACGTCCTTAGCCTGGTTTGCCACCCGCCGCTACAAAAAAGAAAAGCCGCTGACAAATCAATGGCTGCTATGCTTCCTGTTTTTTTATGTGGTCAATTTTTTCTTTGTGGTGTTGCTGGCTCCTAGTGTATTTCGCTACCATGTGTTTATTATTACCCTCATTTTTCCATTGCTTATTTATTGCCTACAGCAGTTGATAAAGCCGAAGGCGATGCTAGCTTAGCAGAGATTTGATTTTTAATACTATAAGCAACTTGAAATTGATACGAAGTGCGAAAGGGAACCGTAAGCTCCTTTAAGGCAAATAGGCGTTATTAATCTTCAACGAACCTGCATTTTTCAATTGCCACGCCTTTTAAGGCGTGGGGTAAAAATTGTATTCTGTATTGGCTTTAGCCAAATTATACGTATTCGGCTAAAGCCAATACAATTTTCTTATACTATCCACGCCTTAAAAGGCGTGGCAATTAATCATTATTTTGACAATTTCACTTAACAGGTCAATTATTGAATCTACCCTTCGTATAGCAACTGCCTTAGATTTGTGTGGCACATAAACCAGGATATGCAACGAATATGGATAAGCTGTTTGCTAGTAATAATGGCTGTGCAACTAGGTAGTGCACAATCAAAACTACCCGCCCTTCGGCAGGACAAAACGGTGCAAAAGAAAAATGTCATTTTCATTTTGACCGACGACCTTCGCTACGATTTTATGGGGTTTACCGGCAAGCTGCCCTGGCTGAAAACGCCTAACCTGGATGCCCTGGCAAAAGGCGGTGCTTATTTCAAAAATGCATTCGTTACTACTTCGCTGTGTTCTCCCAGCCGGGCTTCTATCCTTACGGGTCAGTATTCCCATGTGCATACGGTGGTAGACAACCAGGCTCCCGAACCGGCCGACATGATTTTGTTTCCGCAATACCTGCAGCAGGCGGGCTACCAAACTGGCTATTTTGGCAAATGGCACATGGGCTACGAAGATGATAAGCCCCGCAAAGGATTCAACCACTGGGAAAGCTTTAAAGGGCAGGGCGAATACTGGAATCCGCAACTCAATATCAACGGGAAAGAAGTGCAGTATACCGACTCTACCTACATTACCGATTTGCTAACGGCCCATGCCCTGAACTGGCTGAAACAACAGCATACAAACAAACCATTTTTCCTGTACTTATCGCATAAAGCAGTGCATTCGCCGGTGATGCCCGCCAAACGATATGCAGGCATGTACAAAGGACAAAAATATCCGCTGCCACCTACGTACTACCAAACGCTTACCGATGAATATAAAAGCGTCGGCTGGCCCGATTGGGTAAAGCAGCAGCGCTATAGCTGGCACGGGGTAGATTATCTCTACCATTCGCACCAATCGGTAGAGGAACTGGTGCAAACCTATTGCGAAACGCTGATGGCAGTAGATGAAAGCGTTGGCAGCATAATGGCCTACCTAAAGGAAGCCGGGCTGATGGAAAATACGATTATTATTTACATGGGCGATAATGGCTTTAGCTGGGGCGAACATGGACTGATTGACAAACGACATTTTTACGAAGAGTCGGTGAAAGTGCCGTTCCTGGTGTATAGCCCATCCCTGTTTAGTGGCGGCATCACCGTTGATCGTATGGTGCAGAATATTGATGTAGCGCCTACTATTCTTTCGCTGGCAGGTTTGCAAAAGCCGGATTATATGCCCGGCAAATCGTTTGTGCAACTGCTGAAAGGCGATACCACCGCCTGGCGAAACAAGATTTTTTACGAATACTATTGGGAGTACGACTACCCTATGACACCCACCATTTTCGGCGTACGTACCGACCGGTATAAGTACATTCGAAACTGGGGCGTATGGGATACGCATGAGCTGTACGACATTATTGCTGACCCGGCCGAAATGCACAACCTGGCGCAGGATACAGCTTACGCCAAAATAGAAGAAGGCGTGGCAAACGATCTGTTCGACTGGCTGGAAAGCACCAAAGGCATGCAGATACCGCTAAAGCGAACCATCAAAAATCCATCGGGTGATTACCGGCACCCAAACCAGTATTGAGTGGGCAAAAAGCTTCTATCTACAGTTTATCTGGTAGGTAAACGCTATTTGCCAAGTAGATAACTAAGAAGAAATCATACTTCCGTTAATTGTGCCTCATACATTTCTGCTTCCTTTTGCAGCACCGCTATTTTCACTTCCAGTTGTAGCAGTTGGTAGCGGCTGTTCTTGTATAACTGGTACTCGGCACCACCCCGCTGGCTGCTATACCATCGCTGCCGGTCTTCGCTTATTTCGCCTTCTTCTTTTTCCAGTTCTGTTACCAAGTGTATCAGGCGGGCCGCTTTAGCAGCTTCGTCTTGCATTGTCTCCAGCTTCTTTTGCAGTGGAATGCACTGGGTACGGCACCAGTCGGCTGCTTCTTTTAGTTTCTTCTTTTCTTCGGTAGATAGCGTTTGCACCAGCGGCTGCTGCGGTAGCTGCACCAGTTTTACTATTAGGTTCATCAATTTCAGGCCCGCCTCCCCCGGCAGCAGGCGGGTACCGGCCAAGTGATGGCTTAGCGTACTGGTTTTAGCGCCGATGTATTGAGCCAATGCCATCTGGCTCATACCGGTTTCTCCATACACAATACTGGCGTTGTCGTTTTTCTTCTTTCGCTTCATGGGTGGGTTGTAATTATGGGGCTTGTAATTATGAAGATAATTACAAAGGGGATAATTACAAGTGGGTTGTAATTATGGCGGTTGCACTTATCGGGATAGTTACAAAGAGGATAATTACAAGTAGGTTTTGAAAAAGGATTTTTCGCAGGAAGCAAACTCTTGTACTGTATAGATTTGTAAGGTGACGATGTATTTTACCTAATCTTTTATGATAACTACAGAAGCCCACTTTGAGAATATAAAGGAAGAAATACAAAACCTAAATTCACTCCTCCGCAATTATAACTATTACAATTTTCACACATCATGTTAGATGCACACATTCTACATCTCATCTCCTTTGCGCTTTCGGACAATACTTCTCTCAACAGTGTTCTTTCCATAGGAAGTGTCTCACAAGAACAAGCCGATGCTATACAACAAGCTGCTGCTATTGATGTTACAGGCTACGAGTTTGTAATTGATAAATCAGCCGTCAAACATGCGTTCAAACAACACGGTAATTCCATAACAGAAGCCAACCGAGGACAGATAGCCATCACTACAGATGACTTTATACAAATTCCGGCAATACTTGCTACCGGAGAAATCAGCTACGCCGGAAAGAATAAAATCGGAAGGGATGTAATAGACTTTGAAGCGGACTTAGCTTACATATACCATTGCTTAATGGAAATAAGAACCGGTCGTAAGCAACTTGCATTTGCTACCCTATACAAAAGAAAACCGCCGACTATTTAGCCAGCGGTTGATTTCTTTATACAACGAGCGGGTGCTGCATTACTGCCCCTCCCTCTTACGCCCTAAGCGTCTTTGCATAGTGCAAAACTAACAAAACAAGTTTAGAAAATAGTGAGATTCAATTAGCTATAATTCATCTTCCTCTCCTATCAGTCTGCAATAATCAGATGGCAATAAATCTGTTGTCAAAATAATTTGACGATAAAATTGTTGCCATAGTTTTTTGACAAAAACAGCAGCTTATACCACTACTTTAGAATTAACCTAAACGTTCTTTACTGTACCCCTTTGTTCTACAAGGAGTAAATCATGCAGCACCCTTTAGAAGGATAGAGGGGTTAGCTTCTTCAAAACTTTACTTTTATAAATCTTGTTGTATAGTTTTGTCACTATCCACGCAAACTGAGTACTATGTCAAAATCAAACGAAAAGGCAAATAATTCCACTCCCAACGATCACCTGGCAAAACCTGAAAGTATAACCCGTGTAGTGAAAGCTTCTCCGGCCAAAACCACGGTGGCTAAAGAAACGATTCGCAGTGCTGTATTAGCCGTTCGCTTGTCTAAATAAATTTTGCCTTACCACTCAACCACCGCTACGGAATGGCTAACACAAGGGCAACCCTTTTACCTTATCAAGATCATGTGTTCATCAACTGCCCCTTTGATGCCGAGTACAAGCCACTGTTTTATGCCATGATCTTCGCCATCCACGATGCAGGTTTTGTAGCACGTTGTGCTTTGGAAGCCATTGACTCGGGAGCCAGCCGCTTATCTAAAATTGCGAAGATGATTGAGGAATGCAAGTATGGCATTCATGATATTTCCCGTACCGAAACCAGCCCTACTACCGGTTTGCCTCGTTTCAACATGCCTTACGAATGCGGATTGTTCTGGGGCTGTCTGTATTTTGGCAGGCCGCAACAGCGCAAGCAAAAGCGGATACTGGTACTAGATAATATGGAGTACCGGTATAGAACCAGTATCAGCGATATATCGGGCCAGGATATAGCCGTACACAACGATGAACCCGAAGAACTGATTGACCGGATAAGAACCTGGCTGAACAATGGTGCCGGTAAAAAAGGAATACCTGGCGGGGCTGCCATTTGGGAACACTACCAGCACTTTCGGAATGACCTGCCGGCTATACTAGCCATTGCCAAAATAACGCCCGAAGAGATAGAAGAGCCTGCCTACTATGGAGATTACATTCAAATTGTAGTAGACTGGCTCAGGCTCAATACCTGATCCATTTTGCTCTGCTTCATGTACTACCAGCAATGTCTGGAAGATTTCAAAGTTCTAAAGGGTAGGGTATAGCATTAGTTGCCAAGCCTTTTAAGGCGTGGATCATAGCAGATTATGTATTGGCTTTATCCGAATCCCCTCAAGTAAATTGGGCTAAAGCCTACACTATAATAAAGCATTAGCAACCACGCCTTAAAAGGCGTGGCAATTGAAAAATGCAACTCCCCTTACTTCATTTCGTGCCTCACCAAACGAAATGGTTTAACTACTTAGGTTTACAATACCATCTCTGCTTCCATAGCAGGCACTGCCTGTTGTGCTGACAATTCAAACACTTCCGCCAGCAGTTCAAAGCTCCGCATCCGGTCTTCTTGTACTGCCGTCATGCAACTGCAGATGATTTCATCTATTTCAAATTCATTTGCCAGGGTGGTCAGTTGTGCTTTTACCTGCTGTGGCGTACCGGATATCAGGCGGCCACTATTTTGCTGAATGCGGGCCAACTCGGCTGGTGAAAACCGGTAGTCCTTTACATCATCATAACTGGCCAGTTCTTTAAAATTTCCTTTTTCAAACTGAAGTAAAGTATAGTCGCTCAGCTTCCGCATTTGGGCCGCTTTTTCCTCTGTATCAGCACATAGCACCGTAATGGCCAGCATGGCTTTGGGTTCAGGAAAAGTAGCAGACGGTTGAAACTGACTGCGGTAGGCTTCTACTACATCTGGCCCGGCAAAGCCATTGATAAACCGGGCAACTACCAGCCCCAGCCCAAAC
>CAXTDG010000335.1:0-5694 GCA_964242675.1 uncultured Chitinophagaceae bacterium | reverse complement strand
ATCCTGGGGCTCACCGGCCTACCCGCCTACCGGTTACAAAAGCTGCGTCATCTGGAAAGATGATAAAAACCTGATTGCTACCGGCCTGGCCGGAACGGATATTTCGCTTAAAGGCCCGAAAGAATGGAAGCACATTTCCGATATTCAGTTTCATGTGGTGCAAAAGGCAAAAACCGGGTCAGTCATTTTCTTAGCTGGCGGCAATGGCCGGATTGGGAAATACGTGGAATAAAAAAGAATTTTAAGCCTTATTAAACCTGAATAAAAAGCTTACGTCTGTTATAATTGTAAGCAGCAGGGTAAATTAAAGGGTCGTTCACGGGATGTGAGCGGCCCTTTTTGGTTTGTATGTATTATTAATTTTTTGCCAAACCGATGATTCACTATTTTTATGAAAAGCATTTTTTACATGGAAACTGCAATAACGTTGAACGTAGATGAAAACACAGTGCATGCCATTGAAGAGCTTGCACATCGCAAGGGTATTAGTATGAATAAATTAGCAGAAGTTTTATTTGAAAAAGCGGCTGCAAGCCAATATCAAAGTATAGACGAGCTTCCTGTTGCTGATTGGGTTCTTCAATTAGGCGAAGGGAAACCAGAATACAATCCTAAAACACGGAAAGAAATTAAGGAAGAATATTTCGAAAGCAAAAAATGAAAATATTCCTTGATGCTAACATCCTTGTTGCTTTACTTACACGAGAAGAATTGCTGTATAAACCTGTAACCCGAATTTTTAGCTTATCACCAAAACGGTTTCAATTTCATACCTCGACAGTAGGGCTTGCGATTGCATTTTACTATGCCTCAAAAAAGTATAGCAGGCAAAAGGCCAAAATAGATATAGCTGTTTTAGTTACACATCTTACAGTTACAGATTGCGGGATTTTAGAAACCAGTGCATCATTATCTAATAAAAGTGTTGAAGACTTCGAAGATGGCCTTGAGTATTACTCTGCAATAAATGCTGGTTGTGACTGTATCATAACTGAGGACTTGAATGACTTTTATTTCTCGAAAATTGAGGTTCTGAATAGCACTGCCTTTTTAAACAAATATGTCTTGTTTAAAAAATAAACTTATCTGCCTCAATTCAAACTCCTAAAATCCACCGGTACCAGTTTACTCACCCCAGCCTCCTGCATCGTTACACCATAAATTACATCCACCGCACTCATGGTTTGCTTGTTGTGCGTTACAATAATGAACTGGCTATTTTCGCTAAACTGGCGAACCATGTTGGTAAACTTGCCCACGTTGGCATCATCTAGTGGGGCATCTACTTCATCCAAAATACAGAACGGCGCAGGCTTAATAAGGTAAATAGAAAACAACAACGCTGTAGCCGTCAACGTTTTTTCACCACCGCTTAATTGGTTGATAGAAGCGGGCCGTTTGCCTTTGGGTTTAGCAATAATATCAATGCCTGTTTCCGCCAGGTTTTCGGGATTCACTAGAATCATATCGGCGGTATCTTCTTCTGTAAACAGCGCTTTAAATACCCGCTGAAAATTTTCCCTTACCCGGTTGAAAGTATCCAGGAACTGCTGATTGGCAGTAGCTTCTACTTCTTTAATAGTTTGTAACAAGCTGTCTTTAGCTTTTACCAAATCTCCTTTCTGCTCCTGGATAAACTCGTACCGCTTTTTCATTTCGGTGAAAGCTTCAATGGCTGTTGGGTTTACTTCGCCCAGGTTTTCAATGCGTTTTTTCATCCGCTCTACGCCAGCTTGCAATTCCTCCAGCGGCGTTTCTGTTTCTCTGGCTTCGTCCAATATATCGTCTAGTTGAATCTTAAATTCTACATCCAGCCGTTCCTTCATCCCAGCCAGTTGTAGCTTCAGATTATTGATCTTCTCCCGAATTTCATTGAGCAAAATATCGCTTAGTTCCCGGCTTTTTACCGTGTGGCGCAGTTCGCTTTCTTTTTGGTTGATGGTATTGCGAAGCTGGTAATATTGGCCGCTTTCTTCTTTTAGAATCGCCTCGTCTTTTTCCTTTTGCGCCTGCATCTGGGTTAGCAGGTTTTCCACCTGTTCCAGCGTTTCGCTTACCTCAGTTATCTGGCCCGTAGCTTGTGCCAATTGACGGCTGCTATTTTCCCGTTGCTGTTGCAGGTCGGCTACTTGTCGGGTTTTATACTGCCCTTCCTGTAGCAAACTATTAATCTTGCTCTGCTGGCGGGTGATATTAATATTGGCTTCGTTGTAGCGACCACTACTTTGCTGATATTCATTCCCGGCTTCTTTATAGGCTTCATCCAGACCAGCCAGTGCAGCTGTTGCGTCCTTTAAATTATCGGATAACTGTAAATGGGTGTCTTTTAAATCCGCCACATCTTCGGTTTGTTCCTCCAGTTGTACCTGCATTGTTTCCAGCCGTTGTACCGATTGTTTTTGTGCAGCTTCTATATTTTCAATACGGTTGGTAGCGGCAAAAACCCGGTTGTTGCTTTGTCCAATTTCCTGCTCCGTACGGCGGATATCAGCATCTTTCAACTGTTGATTGAGGCTGGTTAAATCACCTTGCTTCTCTCCTATTTGTTTGCGTAAATCAGTTACAATAGCATCCTGCTGTGCAATTTCCTGCTGCAGCTTTTCCAGGTTTTTGGCCCGGCCAATCCGCTTACCCTCAAATATCCCAACCGAACCGCCGGTCAGGGAATATTTACCCTTTACGTACCGACCGTTCCTGTCTAAAATCACATGACCATTGGCATGTTCCAGTACGGTTTCGTTTTCGGCAATCAGTACATTGCTCAGCAGAGCCTGCACCAGCGGTGCATATTTTTCATCCACCTCTACCACATCCAGGGCGGGGGTAGTGCCTACCGGCAAATGACTATCGGGAGGCTGTACCGCCGTATGAACTTTATCCAGCAGGAAGAAATTTGCCTTGCCTTTTTTCGCATCGCTCAGCAACTGAACCGCCTGCATTCCTTCCGCAAGATTATTAACTACGTAATAGTTCAAATAAGGTTCCAGCACATTTTCCAGTGCCGGACGGAAGCCTTCTTTTACGTAGATGATGTCGCTTAATAGTGGCGCTTCGTGGTTCCAGTTCTTGTTTTTGTGTAGAAACTTCACACTTTCCGGGTATCCCTCCATGCTTTCGATGAGGCTGCGGAGCAGATTGTGCTCGTTGCGGCGGGCATCCAGTTTCCGGCTTTCTTCAGCTACCTGGTTACGTAGCTTTTCCAACTCAACCTGGGTTGCTTGGATGCGTTCTTTGGCCTGTTGGTGCTGCGTTTGTAAGTCTTGCAGCAAATCTCGTTTAGCATCCCGTTCCTGTTCCGCTCCTTCCTTTTCTCTATATAAATTCTCCAGATTCGTTTTCCGCTGGGCTTCTTCTTGTTGCAACTGGAAAATATTGCGTTGCAGATTTTGGATAGAGGCTTCCGCTAAAGCGCTCTTTTTTTCTGCTTCAAATTGCTGGCGTTGCACTTGTTGCTGATGGCTTCGGCCAGCATCTAATTGCTTCCGTTTTTCATCGTACACTACCCGCTTTTCATCCAGCACAATCCGGATTTCTTCCAGGCCAGCCTGTTGCTCGGCCAGCACTTTTTTCTGCTCCTCTGCCTGTGCCGCATTGTAGGCCACGCCTTCTTCCAGGCTTTTCAAATGGCCTTCGCTTTTCTGTAAAAAATCGGTGAGGCTACCTTCTTTTTCCCGTAGGTGTTGCAGGCGCTGCTTACTCAGGTTACGTTCGTTTTCTTTGGTCCGCAGGTTTTGAGTAAGTTCATTGAAGGAGGCCTGAAAAACCTGTAAATGCTTTTCTTTTTCCAGGAAGTTAGCTCGTAGTTGTTCATTTTCTGCCTCACTCTCTTGCACCTGATTTTCAAGACCAGCCCGTTTGTCGGTCTCGGTTTCCAGCCGCTCGTTCAGGTTTTTATACTGCACATTAAAGCCTTCCAGCGAAGCTTTTGCCAGCTCAATAGAGGCAGTGCGATATTCCTTGCGAATTTCGTGGTAGCGTTCGGCTTTGCGAGCCTGGCTTTCCAATTGCTTAAGCTGGTTATTAATTTCAAATAGCAGGTCGTCGATGCGGGCCAGATCCTGTTCAGTGGCATCTAGCTTAAGCTTGGTTTCCTTTTTACGGGTTTTATAAATGGTAATGCCAGCGGCCTGCTCTAACATGCGGCGGCGGCTGTTTTCCTTATCCTTTATAATATCGTCCACCATTCCCAATTCTATGATGGCGTAGCTGTCGGTGCTAACGCCGGTATCCATAAAAAGGTTATGAATATCCTTGAGGCGGCACTGCACATCGTTGAGGCGGTATTCACTATCGCCATTTTTGTAGAAGCGGCGGGTAATGGTAACGGTGCTGAACTCGGTGGGTAGTAGGTTGCGGTTGTTTTCGAACGTAAGGCTTACCTCAGCCATGCCGCTACCACTGCGGTTTTTGCTCCCGTTGAACACCAGGCTTTCCAGGTTCTCGCTGCGGAGGTTGCCCATTTTTTGCTCGCCAATCACCCAGCGGATGCTATCGATGATATTGCTTTTGCCACAACCGTTGGGGCCAATGATGCCGGTAATGCCTTCATCAAAATTGATGACCGTTTTATCTGCAAAACTTTTGAACCCTTTTATATCCAGACTCTTTAGACGCACTTCTACTTTTTGTTAGGGCGGCAAATATAACGAGTCTGAAAGTCGGCAAGGGCGAAAGACCGGAAGAGAGGTAGGAACAGATAGTACCTAGTATTTGAGTATGGAGTCTTTACATATCTAAGATGCAAGGTTTAGTATATTGCCGGATAAGTGATATAGTGAAAGCTTACAAACGGCGGATGAATAATAGAAGAAAATAAATGTTGCTAAATGCCGCTGAGGATCACTATCTATTGGTAAGGAGCAGGCATTGGAACAGGTGACCAGGCATTATATGCTGCAGTAAGTTGGTGAGACAGTGGGAAATTGTGGGGTGTAATGGGATACGTCTAAATTAATTTTAGTTAATGCGTCACCGCCCAGAAATACCGTTCCGTTGCATACACACACAACTGCCCTGATGGGCTGCTTAAATGATACTCGCAACCATGCGATGCCCAGGGAATTTCCAATACCAGGTTTGGTACTTTATTACGGTTCAGCACCTCGGCCAGCCGGTACGGATGCAGTGGTGAAACATGGGCATCATTTCCACCTTGTATCATCAGCGTAGGAATGGTGGAGGCCGTTACCTGATCCATGGGGGAGGCGGCAATGTATTTATCCCGGGCCTGCTCTGGCGTACCACCTAAGTAGTCGTTCAGTAAGGCTTTGGAATCTAATATAAGTTTAGGAGCAGGGTTATTGTACGACCATATCATATCCGTAGGGCCATAATAGCTGGCCACGCCTTTAATGTGCAGGTTGCTAAGTGTATAGGCAGCCGCCAGCACAATTTGCCCACCGGCACTTCGGCCTAACAATACAAAATTGTTGCTGTCAATTTGTAGTTCGGTGGCATGGCGGGTCAACCATTCAATAGCGGTTTTTACATCTTGCACCGGGGCCGGGCTGGTAAACTGCGGTGCCAGCCGATAGTTGATGCTTGCCACCTGGTAACCGGCATTGGCGTAGTAATTGTCTTCTTCCGTCAGCTCGTCAAAACTGCCGCTGTTCCAGGCACCGCCATGCACTACTACTAAGCAGGGCTTTACACCAGCTTGTACAGATGGATAAAATTTCAATTGCAGATCAAGGC